>JAGWKM010000011.1 GCA_028865305.1 Patescibacteria group bacterium
ACCCGGGATCCAGGGTTTGGGAAATTTCTAATTAATAATGACTCATTAATAACGAATGTTTAATGCCAGAATGTCTTTGAAAATTCTTCGTTGGACATTCGTTATTAATTATTAATTAGACATTATTAATTTCAAACCTGGATTCCGGCCCGCCTGCCGGTAGACAGGCTCGGTGGTCGGAACGACAACAAAACAATCCATGCTTTACCACTACCGCGCCGCAGACCAAGCTGGGAAAATAGTGGAGGACGATTTTGACGCGAACGCCGTACCGGAGGTGCTCCAGTATTTGGCTTCGAAGTCGCTGCGGCCGATTGCCGTAAAGTCGATGGAATCGAAAACCAAATGGTTCGGCGCCGCCGGGAAGATCACGGTTTCCGACAAGGTGTTTTTGGCGAAATACCTCGCGCTCATGCTCCGCGTCGGCACAGACCTGCTTTCGGCGGTGGAAATCCTGATCGCCGACTTCGATAAACCGGCGGTGCGCCGGTTCTTGCTTGAAGTCAGGGAAAACCTGCGCCGCGGCCAGCCGTTTTATGTCACGTTCGAGCAATACAAGAAAGTGTTTTCGCCGACTTTCGTGAGTTTGGTAAAAGCGGCCGAGGCCTCCGGCAACCTGCAGAGGACTTTCGAGGATTTGACCGTTTCCCTTGAAAAGGAAGCCGACCTTCGAAACCGGGTGCGCGGCGCGCTCATCTATCCGGTGGTGCTCCTCGGAATGTCGCTCGCCATTCTGCTCTTTCTCGTCACGTTCGCGCTGCCGAAGGTGGCGACGGTCTTTAGCGGCAGCGGCGTGAATCCGCCGGCGTTCTCCGCGGTTGTCTTCGCCGTCGGCCTTTTTATCGGAAATAATGTCACCGTCATTTTGGGCAGCGCCGCGGCAATCGTCGTTGCTTTGTTCGTTTTTATCCGCAAATCGGAAACCGGCAAACGGATCTGGAGCCGTTCGCTCATGCGCCTGCCGGTCATAAAAAGCATTTACCGCGACCTCGCCATCCAACAGATGGCTTCGACCATGAGCGCGCTTATGAAAGCGGGACTGCCGATCGTGGAGTCGGTGAATGTCGCCGCGGAAACGGTGTCGTTGCCGGATTACCGGCTGGCGCTCCAGCGGGTGGCAAGCGAGGGGCTCGCGAAAGGGTTTACGATCGGCGAGGCCTTTAAGCGCGAAGAGGTGTTTCCGCGTTCGGTGACGAGTCTGATCGCGATCTCGGAGAAGGCCGGCCACCTGGATGAAGTCCTGAAAACGCTTGCCGATTTCTATTCGGCGAGCGTCGATGCGAGCATTAAAGGAGCGGTGTCGCTCCTGGAGCCGCTTCTCCTCGTCGTAATGGGTGTCGTGGTTGCGGTCATCGCGTTAGCGATCATCGTCCCGATTTATCAGCTGACAACGAGTTTCAGTTAGGAATATGGAGCAACGAACAAGAAACAAGGAAGGGCAATCGCTTGTTGAATTGCTTATTTCGATCGCCGTTGGGGCGCTTTTCATAGCCGCCGCCGCCGCGGTTATTGCGCCGTCGCTCAGGGAAAACAAACAGGCGGCGAACGTGCAGGAAGCTGCGACCCTCGGCGAGGCGTTATTGAACAACGTCCGCGTCTGGTCGGAGCGCGACTGGCACGGCATACTCTCCCTCGCGACCGGTTCGATCAACACCTATTACCTGAATGCATCGGGCTCGCCGTTTACAATTGTCACCGCCGCGAGCGGCACATTCTCGAACGGCTACGCCTATCGCCGCACGATAACCATCCAGGGCCCGAACGCCACGAATCTCCAGGATTTTCCCGTGCTCGTATCTTCGACCATCTCCGATTTGGCGGCTTCTTCCTCAAATGGCGCGGTCCAAAGCGCAACAGGGAATGACATCGGCTTTTACGCCGATCCCTCCGGAACGGTCCCGCTCTACGCCGAGCAGGAATCATATTCCTCTTCGACCGGCGCCATAATTTATTGGGTTCAGGTGCCGACGCTGCAGGGTGGCACCAGTACGCCAATTTACATGTTCTATGACAATGCAACGCCGCCGGCATCGCCGGGTTATTTGTCGGCAAACGTCTGGGATAGCAATTATGTCGGCGTTTACCATTTCAGCTCGGCGAATTTTACCGTCAATGCCACGCCGAATTCGGCAACAAACCTTAACCCAAATCCGAATTTGAGCATGGGCAATGGCACTGTGAATGGCGCGACTTCAGTGATGGGCGAGATCGACGGCAGTGCGAATTTCGTTTCATCGACCAAACAATCGGTTACTTCAACTTTGGATCTTTCCGGAACGAATCAGGCAACAATAGAATTTTGGCTAAAACAGCCAGTGTTCGACAAAAGCAACGATATGGCAGTTTCCTTTACACCGGGAACCGCTGGAGGTTTTTGGATAGATCCCAACCTAAATAATAATTCATTGCCCGGCGGGTTCGATTTGTTTGCCGAAGGGGTCGGTAGCGGTTATGAGGCCCGGTATACCTCCTCCACGCCGAATGTGTGGCATCAATACATAGTTACGCTAGACGAGTCCGGGCCAACTATTGCGATGAACCTGTACGTCGACGGCGTATTAAAAACCCCAAGTTCCACGTCCCCTTCAGCGAATTCGGCTTCAAGTTTGGCAGCAAATAGCACGCTTTATTTGATGGCTTTCAACAACAGCCAGTATTTTAACACCGGCGTCATGGATGAAGTACGCATTTCTTCGGATGTCCGCTCCGCTGATTGGATCAAGACAGAATACAGCAACGAAAACAGCCCGGGGACGTTTTACGCGATCGGCGGCGCAACGACGCCATCCGGCGCTTCAAACCTCGAAGAGAGCATCACGCTCGGCAACACGACTTACAGCCGCTACTTTTACGTGAATGACGTCTATCGCAGTTCGACCGGCACGATCGTTGGAAGCCCCGCGCAGGGTACCTTCGATCCTTCGACCAAGGAAGTGACCGTCGTCTATGGCTGGCCGGGCAGCAATCAATACAGCATTTCGGCTTACCTCACGCGGCACGGGGACAATGTTTTTTATCAAGACGATTGGTCCGGCGGTCCCGGCGCGGCAGGCCCTTCAACGTCAACCAGTAACCGATTTTGGGCAGCGGGCAATATGAATTACGCAAGCGCCGGATCGATTGCCATCGCGACTACGAGCGGCGGCACCACTACGAGTACCTTGGATTCGATTACCTTCGATACCGGCGCGGCAACCGGCGCGCAGCTGAACTCGATAACCTGGAGCGGCACCTTGGCGGGCGGCAGCGGAATCGGTTTCCAGTTCGCCACGTCGTCGAGCGCCACCGGCCCTTGGAATTTCACCGGTCCCGGCGGCGATCCGAATCAGTATTACGCCTATAACCAGCTTTCGTCATCGACATTTCCGTTGCCTTTCAGCTTTTCGGGGATACGATATTTCCGTTACCGCGTGACCCTCTGGGTCGGTTATCTGTTGGCCTCGCCGGTGGTAAACGGCGTTTCTCTCAATTGGAGTCCGTGAGATAGCTTTTCCGTACTCCGCCCGCCCTCCGATAGCAAGAACCGGCCCCATGGGAAATATTGCATAAGTTCAGAAACATATGAGACTTTTTCGGCAACGAAAAAGTCATGCAAAAACGCAACAAAACGGCTGGGGTGAAGGGGCTTGTCGTGGTCTACAACGAAGCGCTACGCTTCCGGGATATGATTACTCCCTCCGCCGAGGAGCGCGCCCGTATCCTCGCCTTCTGGCAGCACCACGGGGATGCGGCGGCGAAAGAGGCGTTCAAGGTCTCCCGCGCCACGCTCTTCCGGTGGCAGCAGGCGCTCAAGCAAGGCAACGGAAAACTGGCATCTCTGAACCCGAAAAGCACGGCGCCCCAGCAGAAGCGCCGGAGGACCATCCCTGATGCGGTACAAGCACTCATTCTCGCCGAGCGCAAACGGGAAAAGGTCGGCAAAGAGAAACTGGCCAGACTCCTCAAGGATGACAACATTGCAACGCTCTCTTCCTCAACCGTGGGCCGGATGCTCGGCGATCTCAAGAAGAAAGGAATATTGCCCAATCCCAAGAAACTCACGCTCGACGCGAAACGGGATCGCCTGATCGAGCGCAAGCCGCAAAAGCCAAGGAAAAAGCTGCGTTCCGCGGGATGGGAAGGCAAGCTCGTGAAAGCCGACACCATCGTCCGGTTCAAGGATGGCGTGAAGCGGTATATCCTCACCGCGCTCGATCTTGAATCGGAATTCGCCTTCGCGTATGCGTATCCGTCGCACGGCTCGAAAGCCGCCGCCGACTTCATGGCGCTCTTCAAATCGGTTGCCCCGCTTGCGCTTGAAGCGGTGCAGACGGACAACGGCAGCGAGTTCGCGCTCCACTTCGACGGCTTCCTGGATGAGCAGGGACTCATCCATTTCCATACCTATCCGCGATCCCCCAAGATGAATGCCGAGATCGAACGGTTCAACCGCACCTTGTCCGAATCCTTCATTGCGGGACGCCGCAACCTTCTGGCCTATGATCTCCAGACCTTCAACCGTGCCCTCATGGATTGGCTCCTCTGGTACAACAGCCGGAGGCCGCACTGGTCACTTGGCTTGATTTCACCCCTGCGGTATATTTGCAACAAGCTAACCGCCGCAGAGTCTCATATGTGCTGGACCAGTACAAATATTTGACAATGTGGCTTTTTTTCGGCTATAATTTTTCGGTTATTTATCTCCATGTTTATCTTGGGCAAAAAAATGAATATGACCCAGATCTGGAAGGACGGGAAAGTGGTTCCCGTGACCGTGGTTTCTGCTGCTCCGAATAAAGTGTCTTTGGTGCGTACGAAAGAACGGGATGGGTATGAGGCGGTGCAGGTGGCGCTCGGACGGAGGAAGAAAGAGTTCAGGAATAAGAAACCGGCAACCGGCAACCGGCAATTCGGCGTAGGCGACGAGGTTACGGTGGAAACGTTCGCGGAAGGCGACCGGGTCCAGGTGAGCGGCGTCATGAAGGGCCGCGGGTTCCAGGGCGTCGTGAAGCGGCATGGTTTCGCCGGCGGCCCGAAAACGCGCGGGCAGAAAAACCGCTGGCGCGCGCCGGGTTCGATCGGTTCGACGGCGTTCCAGCGCGTCGTACCCGGCCGCCGCATGGCTGGCCACATGGGCAATGAGCGCGTGACCATCAAGGGTTTGACCGTCGCGGCCGTGGACAAGGAGAAAAATATTTTGATGTTGAAGGGCGCGGTGCCCGGAGCAAGGGGAGGCATTTTGGAAATAAAGAAAATATCTAATTAATAATTAATAATGTCTAACGAATATCCAATAGGAGAAATGCCCAATGGACACTCGAAATTAGGAATTCGTTATTAATTAGACATTATTAATTAGAAATTATGCAAACAGACGTCTACAACCTGAAAAACGAGATTGTCGGAAAACTGGAGCTTCCTGACAATATTTTTGGCGCCAAATGGAACGCAGCGCTCGTGAAACAAGTCCTTGACGCGCAGCTCGCAAACCGGCGCGAACCCTGGGCGCACGTGAAGTTCCGCGGTGAAGTGCGCGGCGGCGGCAAGAAGCCATGGCGCCAGAAGGGGACCGGCCGCGCGCGGCACGGTTCGATCCGCTCTCCGATTTGGGTAGGCGGCGGCAAGGCGCACGGCCCGCGGAATGACCGCGATTATTCCCAGAAAATCAACAAGAAAATGAAGCGCAGCGCGTTGTTCGCTTTGCTTTCCCGGAAAATGAAAGACGGCGAAGTGAAAATATTCGAACAACTGGCCGTCGAGCAGCCGAAAACCAAAACGCTCGCTTCCGCTTTGCGCCCGATCTTGAATATGGACAAGAAAGCCAGGCGTTATGACACGCTCTTGATTGCTCCGGGCGAAAATAAAAACCTGTTCCGCGCATCTTCCAATTTACAGAAGGCGAAAGCCATCGATGCCGCATCGCTCAACGTATATGACATTTTGAACCATAAGAATATTTTCATCGATAAAGAAGCCGTCGGCGTAATCGAGAAACATTATAAGATCTGATCGAGAACGGAGAATGGAATCTGGAGAAAAAAATGATTCCAGCTCCCATCCTCCAGCTTCCATCTTAATTCCATGACAATCATCAAAAAACCTTGGGTCACCGAAAAATCCGGCTACGGCACCGCTGGCGGCAAATACACGTTTATGGTACAATCTGGCGCGACGAAGCCGGAAATCCGGAAAGCCGTCAAGGAAATTTATAAAGTTGACGTGGTCGACGTAAATGTCGTGAACCGCCCGCCGAAGCAGAAAAAGTTCCGCGGCGTGCGCGGCGGCTTCCAGGAAGGATACCGGAAGGCGATTGTCACATTAAAGGAAGGGCAGAAGATTGATATTCAATGAATGTCTGATATCTAATTAGTAACCAACAACGGATGTTTAATGCCAGGATGTCCGTTGGAAATTTTATCATTAGAAATTCGTTGTTAATTATTAATTAGAAATTGGAAATTATGAAAAGCTACAAACCAACAACTCCATCGCGGCGCTCGATGACAACCCCGGACTACCGCGGGCTTTCCAAAGTCGGGCCTTGGAAACCGCTCACCATGCGTTTGCCTTCGCATGCCGGCCGGAATTCCGCGGGGCGCATTACCATGCGGCACCAGGGCGGCGGAGTGAAAAAGCTGTATCGCATCATTGATTTCAAGCAGAACCGGCTCGGTGCAAAGCTCGCCGTCGAGACGCTTGAATATGATCCGTATCGTACGGCATTCATTGCGCGCGTGGCAGCGGATGCCGGCGCCCGATCTTATATCCTTGCTCCCGAAGGCCTGAAGGTGGGCGATCAGATCGTCATTGAAGAGGCAGCGCCGCTCAAAACCGGAAACCGCCTGAGGTTGAAGAATGTTCCGGTGGGCTATCAGGTCCACAATATCGAACTGACCCCGGGCCGCGGCGGCCAATTGGCCCGTTCCGCCGGTTCTTATGCGGAAATTTTGGCGAATGCCGACGGCTATACCGATTTGAAGCTTTCATCGGGTGAAGTGCGGCGCGTGCCCTGGGATGGATTGGCGTCCCTCGGCCAGGTTTCGAATGCGGAATGGAATCTCGTCACGATCGGCAAGGCCGGCCGCTCGCGCTGGCTCGGCATCCGGCCGACCGTGCGCGGCAAGGCAATGAACCCGGTGGACCACCCTTACGGCGGCGGCGAAGGCAGCCAGCCGAGAGGTACCCGCAAGCCGAAAGACGTGTGGGGCAATGTGACCGGCGGCCGGAAAACGAGAAACAAGAAAAAGAGGTCGAGCAAGTTGATTATTAAGCGGAGAAAATGACAAATGGCAAGTGTTACATGACAAACAAATGGAAGAAAAGACGGAATGTCCATTGGGCATTTCTCCCGGTGGACAACCATTTGTCATTTGCCATTAGATATTAGTCATTCTATATAAACCCATGTCCCGTTCACTCAAAAAAGGACCATTCGTAGACCCGAAGCTTCTGGTGAAAATCCAGCGGCAGAAATCTGATGGTCCCGCGATCAAAACCTGGTCGCGCGCTTCTGAGATTTCGCCCGAAATGGTTGGCTATCTTTTCGCGGTCCACAACGGCAAAACATTCATCGAAGTCCGGGTGAGCGAAGAAATGGTCGGCCACCGGCTCGGCGAATTTTCCCCGACGCGCAAGTTTACGCGCCACGGCGGAAAGATCCAAAAGGAGCTCGAGATGAAGGCCGCAGAGGCAGGAAAGCCGGCGGCGACCAAAAAATGAAGAACGTATAATGTAGAAAGTAGAAAGGGCAACCCGTTCTACGTTCTACATTCTACATTCTGCTTCTCATGACCTCATCTACCGCACAACTCAAATATCTTCGCATGGCGCCGCGCAAAGTGCGCAGCGTTGCTGACCTCGTCCGCGGTCTTCCCGTGAATGACGCCGAAGCGCAGCTGATGGTCCAGACCCGCCGTCCGGCGAAACCGCTCCTGAAGCTCTTGCGCTCGGCAATTTCCAATGCTAAAAACAATAAGCAGAATCCCGACCATCTTTTCATCGCCGAGATCCGCGTTGACCAGGGGCCGATGCTCAAGCGTTATCTGCCCCGCGCGCGCGGTTCCGCGTCGCCCATCCAGAAAAAGATGAGCCATGTGACCTTGACGCTCGGCGTGAACGAAAAATTGCAGCCGAAATACAAGATCGTCGTGCCGAAGAAATCCAAGCTGCCGCCGGGCGAAGAAGGGAAGCCCGCGAAGAAGCGCGTGCCGAAGAAATCCGAAGGCGGCGAGAAGCAGCCGGAGCAGAAGAAAAATCCGGGTTTCTTCCAAAAGGTGTTCAGAAGGAAGGCGGGCATGGGGAAGTGACGAAATATAGAAGGCAGAACGGAGAATGTAGAACGGGTTGCCCTTTCTACTTTCTACTTTCTACTTTCTACTTCTACAAATGGGGCAAAAAATTCATCCAATTTCATATCGCCTTGGCGTCACAAAAAACTGGACTTCGCGCTGGTTCATTAAAGGCGATTATGCGAAGTTCCTCGAAGAGGATGAAGCCATCCGCAAAGTGATCAAAAAGAAGATCGGCCTCGCCGGAATCGCCGGCATCGAGATCGAGCGCACGCAGGGGAACCTTCGCGTGCAGATCAAGGCGGCTCGCCCCGGTTTCATCATCGGCCGCGGCGGAAAAGGGATGGAAGATTTGAATAAGGACATGGTGAAAGCGCTCCAGAAAGTACGGAAAGCGAAGGCGCCCATCCGCCTCAGTTTGAACGTTGAAGAATTGAAGCGCACCGAAGTTTCGGCCGCTTATGTCGGCCAGCAGATCGCCTGGGACCTCGAGAAACGCATGCCATTCCGCCGCACGATGAAGAAATACCTTGAGCAAGTTTTGCAGAACCGCGACGTGAAGGGCGCGAAGATATTGCTCTCGGGCCGCCTGGACGGGAATGAAATCGCCCGCCGCGAATGGCTGTCGCGCGGTTCCATCCCTCTCCAAACCCTGCGCGGCGATATCGATTACGCCCGCACGACGGCATATACCACCTACGGCACGATCGGGATAAAAACCTGGATCTATCGCGGCGAGACATTTGAAAAAGTGAACGAAAAAGAGAAAGGGCGGAATCCTCTGTCGTCCAGGGTTTGATCCGGGATCTGGGGCGCTCAAATGACTAATTTATAATCAATAATTAATAACGAATGGTTAATGCCGGAATTTCCATCGGACATTCAAGCAGTTGGGCATTCGTCATTAATTATTAATTAGACATTATTAATTAAATATTATTAATTTCTTAACCTGGATTCTGGTGTGCCTGCCGGTAGGCAGGCTCGGAGGCCGGAATGACAAATCACAACAATGCTGATACCCAAAAAAGTTAAGCACAGGAAATGGCAGAAGGGGCGCTCGCTTGGCCGACAGGTCGAGACGCGCGGTCTTGAGCTGCATTACGGGCAGTATGGCTTGAAGGCCCTGAGCTCGGCCTGGATGTCATCGAAGCAGATTGAAGCTGCCAGGAAAACCATCACGAATTCGCTGAAACGCGCCGGCCGGCTTTGGATCCGCGTTTTCCCCGATAAGCCGATCACGCGGCAGGCGCCGGAAAAGACGCTCGGCGGCGGCAAGGGTTCTGTTGAATTTTATGTTTTTCCCGTCCGTCCAGGCCGCATCTTGTTTGAAATCGACGGCGTGGATGCGGAGAAAGCAAAAGAAGCATTACGGCTTGCGTCGTACAAGCTGCCGGTGAAAAGCAAGGTGGTAAGTAAATGAAACAAGGAGCAAGAGATAAGGAGCAAGGAAAGACGAACTGAAAGCTCCTTATTCCATGTTTCTTATTCCATGTTCCTAAAATGAAACGCAAAGACATCCAAGATCTCAAACTTAAGCCAGACGCGGAACTTCTGCGCCTGGTTAAGGAAAACAGCGATAAGCTGCGCCAATTAAAGTTCGACCTCGCCGCCGGCAAGGTGAAAGACGTTCGGGAAATCCACGAGGTGAAAAAAATAATCGCCCGCGTAAAAACATTTTTAAAGGAACGCACTGCAAAAACCGCCTAGCAGCGGTTTTTTCGTCGTGCAAATCAGATGGATCAACCGGGATAGGAAGCGGCATTTTGCAGCCAGAGCGGCCGCGTGAGCGTTTGCTTCGAGCGGCATTTGACAGCGAGCGCCCCTTTCCGCTATAATTTCTCTCGTTATGCAGCGCAAAATCACCGGTACCATCGTTTCCGACAAAATGGCGAAGACCCGCGTCGTCGCCGTTTCGCGCCTTAAAAAGCATCCAAAATATTTGAAATATTACACCGTTACCCAGAAGTTCAAGGCGCACGACGAGAAGAACGAATTCAAGTCCGGCGATAAAGTGGTGATCCAAGAAACCAGGCCTCTGTCGAAGGATAAGCGGTGGGTGATAGTGGGAAAATCGTAGAAAGTATAACGGAGAACATGTAATGGGCAACCCATTCTCCATTCTCCATTCTCCATTCTCCATTCTCCATTCTCCATTCTCCAATGATCCAAGAACGTTCCATCTTAAAAGTAGCCGACAACAGCGGCGCCAAAATCGTCCGCTGCTTCCGTATTCTCGGCGGCACGCGGCGGCGCTATGCGGGCATAGGCGATATTATCGTTACTTCGGTGCAATCCGCCGAGCCGCGCAAAAATGTAAAAAAGAAAGACAAGGTGAAAGTGATGGTCGTGCGGACCAAAAACCCCATCCGCCGGAAGGACGGTTCATATGTCCGCTTCGATGAAAACGCGGTTGTGCTGGTCGACATAAAGAAGGATGAAGTTATGCCGGTCGCGACGCGTATCTTTGGCCCATTGCCGCGCGAATTGAAGGAAAAAGGTTTTGAAAAATTGATGACGATGGCGGAAGAAATTGTATGAACATGGAGAATGTATAGTATAACGGAGAAGGTATAATGGAACGTCCGTTCTCCATTCTCCATCTTCTATTCACATGAAACTTCACAAAGGCGACCAAATCAAAATCACTTCAGGAAAAGATCGCGGCAAGACCGGGACGATTTTGCGCGCCCTGCCGGATGAGGATCGCATTTTGGTTGACGGCCTCAATTTGTTCAATAAGCGCTCGCGGCCCAAGCGGCAAGGCGAAAAAGGCCAGACCGTCGCCGTGCCGCGGCCGCTGCCGGCCTCCCGCGTGATGCTCATCTGCTCGGTTTGCAAGGAGCCGACGCGCGTCGGGTTCAGGGTTGAGGGCAACGCAAAGGTCCGGTATTGCAAGAAGTGCAAGGCGAATACGTAAATAACGGAGAATGTATAACGGAGAACGTATAATGGATCGTCCATCCCACGTTCCGATTCTGCTTCCATGACGCAACAAACCAAACAACTGAAAACCGAACACAAGGAATTGAGGAACTTCCTTGAAAAAATAACCATCGACGCCGGCATTGGCCGCTTGAGCCAGACGCCGAATTTCGAGGAAAAGGCGCTCGCCCAGGTGATGAGTGATCTTGCCCTGATGACCGGCCAGAAGCCGCAACTTCGCCGCGCCAAGAAATCCATTGCGGGATTCAAGATCCGCGAAGGCCAGGTGGTCGGCGCGCGCGTCACCTTGCGCCGCGATCGCATGGTTGATTTTTTCGAGCGGCTGGTTAAAATAGTCCTGCCGCGCGTGCGCGACTTCCAGGGTATTGCCCGGAGTGCCGTGGACGCCGGAGGCACTTTGAACGTCGGCATCCGCGAGCAGCTGGTTTTTCCGGAGATCAATCCGGAGCAATCGGCCATTTCATTCCCGCTTGGTGTAAATGTGGTGCCAAAGGTCAAGAGCCGGGAGAAGGCAATGGAGGAGTATAAGAAACTAGGTGTTCCAATGAAGAAATAACGACGCAATGACTAACGACGCAATGAGTCCGCTGGCCATTCAGTCATTTAATCAATTCGGTGCGTCATTCGTCATTTCGTCATTGCGTCATTAGATAAACAACCATGGCCAAAGAATCCGTCATAGCAAGAGCAAAAAAGAAACCGAAATTTTCGACGCGCATGGTGCGGCGCTGTTTCCGTTGCGGCCGCAAGCACGGCTATATGCGCGATTTCGGATTGTGCCGAATCTGCTTCCGTGAAATGGCGACGAACCAGGAGATCCCGGGAGTGAAGAAGGCCTCATGGTAAATAACTAATGCCTAATTAATAACGAATATCCCGTGGGAAATATCCATCGAACATTCAGGCATTAGATGTTCGTTATTGATTAGATATTATTGATTAGAAATTAGAACAACATGTACTACGACTTGTTACCCAAAATAAAAAACGCTATCCAGGCCCGCAAGGATAAAATGGTGGTGCCGTTTTCCCGCATGGACTTTTCGGTCCTGAACCTGCTCGCGGAGAACGGTTACATCAAGAGCGCGGAAAAGGAAACGACGGCGAACGGCAAGAAAAGCGTGATCGTGGTGCGCTTGGGGGTGAAGACGAAAACGGCGAAGGTGAATGATTTCAAAACAATGAGCAAGCCGAGCCGGCATATGTATGTTGATTATAGGAGTCTGAGGTCGGTTCGCCAGGGCCACGGCATGGCGGTACTCTCGACTTCAAAGGGAATAATGACCGGCAAGGAAGCGAGGAAGCAAAAAACGGGAGGCGAATATCTGTTCGAAATTTGGTAAGCAAAAACGGGTACGGCATTTTGAAACCCCTGTGTGCCGCACGCAAATCATAGTCCGCCGATGTCCAATTCGGCTGTAAAAATTTAGGCGCCCCCGCGGCAAGCACGGGCCCTAAATTTTTACTAGTCGAATTGTTCCATCGGCGTCCTTGATTTGCAGTGCGTCTTCCGGGCGGTTTCAAAATGCCGCACCCGTTTTTGCTCTTGCTTTTTTGAAATTGTTCAATTATTTTACACTCAGAATGGACTGTATATTCTGCGACATAATTTCCGGCAAAGCTGAAGCGAGCAAAATTTACGAAGACGATTCGATTGTCGCTTTTATGGATATTCAACCAGTTCGAAAAGGACAGGTTCTCATTATTCCTAAAGAGCATATTGATCATTTTTCCGACATTCCGGACGAATTGGCTGAAAAGATTTTCTTGAAAGCCCACCACATTTCGAGAATCATGCGAGAGAAATTGGAATGCGAGCGCGTTGGATTGGTGGTGCACGGATATGGAGTGCCTCATGCGCATATGGTCATAGTCCCGCAACATCGCGAGGACGACATTACTTCGGGAAAAATGGCAGAACTCGAAAATGGTCAAATTGTATTTACCGTGAAGAATTTGCCAATAGCTCCTCGCAGTGAACTTGATACGATAGCTCGATTATTAAAAGGAGATTAAGGTCCTTGATCCGTATAAAATGCGGATTTTTTGTTTGCGTGCAAGTTGAGCGATGGCCGAAGCCGGACATTGCCTTTTCGGACAGTTCGCAGCCGGGCCGGCTTGGTCCGGCCGTTTACCGCACGCAGTGCGGCGGCCGGCGGCCCGTGCGAGAAGCTGAGTGCAGGGCGCCGCTGGAGCGCCCGGAACGCTGTCCGAAAAGGCAATGTCCGGCTTCGGCCAATTCAAGGATTCGCGCGCTTCATGAAAAATTTACCTTTTCTTCTGATATAATTCATCTAATGGCAACTCCCTACCTCTCCATCATCATTCCCGCCTACAACGAGGCAGAGCGCATTCCGCGCACCTTGATCGACATCGACCGCCGTCTCGCCCGCGCAGATTATTCGTATGAGATTTTGGTCATCGATGATGGCTCAAAAGATAATACCGTCGAGGTCGTTTCGAAATTCGTGCCCATGATCAGGAATCTCCGCATTGTTGAAACGAAAGAAAACCTGGGCAAAGGGGGCGCCGTCCGCCGCGGCATGCTTTTGGCAAAGGGCCAAATCCGCCTTTTTTCCGACGCCGACAATTCCACTTCCATCGACCAGTTCGACAATATGATTCCCTTTTTCAAGGCAGGCTACGCTGTGGTCATCGGTTCGCGGTCGGTGCGGGGCGCGAAGCTCAACCCGCCCGAGCCGCTCTATCGGCGGCTGATCGGCAAAGCATTGAATTTTTTCGTGCAGGTGATTTTACTCTGGGGTATCCACGATACGCAATGCGGCTTCAAGGCGTTCACGGCCGAAGCCGCCGAAAATATTTTCAAAATATCCAAAATTGCCGGTTGGGGATTCGACGTGGAAATCCTGTCAATTGCAAAACTGCTTGGCTACAAAATCAAGGAAATACCGGTCTGCTGGGTCGACGATGCCCGTTCCCACGTGCGGTTTTCCGCCGGCTTGCAATTTATCCGCGATTCGGTTAAAATTCGTTGGTGGATTTGGAAGCGTCAATATGAATAGGCAATAGGTTAAATAAGCCGTCATGGTTTATAAGACCTATCCAGCCTACCCGAACCTATTTAATCTATTTTTCCTATTTTCCCGCAAAATCGCGGGAATTCGCATCTAAGATATCAATAATAAATTTCTGCCATGCCGGGCTAAGCCCCGGCGTTCAAAGATATAATTTTCAGTTCCTGAAATTAAAAATCGATCAACCCATGCCCCATAAACAATATTTATCAGAACGGAGTTTGGAAGAGTTGAAAAAAGAACTTGAGGAGCTGAAAACGACCAAGCGCATGGAAATTGCGCAGCGGTTGAAGCAGGCAAAAGAATACGGAGACCTTTCGGAAAATTCGGAATATGCCGAAGCGCGCGAAGAGCAGGGTAATGTGGAAACCCGCATTCTGGAGCTTGAAGAGATCCTGAAGAATGCGGCGGTGATCGAAAAACATAATGGCGACATGGTGCAGGTGGGTTCGACCGTGACGGCGAAGAAAGGCGAGAAGACGATCACGTATACGATTGTGGGTTCGTACGAGGCGAAGCCGGAGGAGGGAAAAATTTCGGACGAGTCGCCGCTCGGCAAGGCGTTCCTGAAGCATCGTACCGGCGATCGGGTGAAGGTGGAAACAAGGACGGGCGCGACAGAATACGAGATTTTGAAAATTGAATAAGAAATAAAAATGGCGCCGCAGGGGCGCCATTTTTATTTGTCAAAGCGGTCCGGCCGTTGCAGCATCGGCAATGCCTGGCCCACCGTAAAAAAAGACGGTTCGCGCGAGCGAACCGCCGGGTTTCATTTTCTTTTGGTTTGCGGCGGGCACCGGAAATGTTCTATCCAGATACCGTAAACCACCGCTTGCGCCTGTGTGCCGCCGTGGACATAATCGATCCAATAGCTTTTTGTCTGGAATTCGGGATGGAGCTTCTGAAAAGCGGCGTAAGCGTTCATGACGGCATCGGCATTATCGTCAAGCTCGCCTGCCAAGCGAAGCCGGAGATAGGTTAAGTTTCCGACGGTAAGCTCCTTCGGTCCGGTGGGCGGTGGTGCCGAGGGAATTTTTTCTTCCATAGGCGGTGGTGCCGGTTTCGGTTTGGAACAGGAAATGTCTCCGAAAAGCAGCGCGCTAAGGACGATAGGCATGGCCACCGTCCTCGATGATCGAAAAGGCTTCATTATTTTCTCCTTCCGTAGAACTTACCCCATCATCGGCCGCCGGAGATTAAGTTTTAATGAAGCAGTTTCCGCCCCTTTCGGATCCGATTCGGATCGAGAGCGGGAAACAAAAAAAGCAGTTCGCACGAGCGAGCTGCCGGGGATCGAAAGGTCAGAAGGAAGACCTGGTGATTTGAAATGCCTGATAAAAAAGCGAACACATCGACACAAAAAAAACGAGAAAACCGAGGATTTCTGCAATGACGAGTGCGGTGGGAACCGGTTTTTCCGGTTCAAAGTGCATCCGCCTGCCGCGGTTGTAGTCGCTATGGCATTCGATCAGTTGGTAACTGAAGCAAGCCACGAAAATCCCGACGAGCAGGCCAACGACCGAAATGATAATCCACATAGGGGCCTCTCTTTCTGAAAATGATATTAATTATAATTTAATTTATTGTCAACATTTCGGCGGTCGTATTTCGATGATAAAATGAAAAGCATGGTTTCCCGTCCGCACGGGAATAGCCGGAAATAAAATGCTTGACGACATCATCAAGGAGCGCAAAAAAAAATTGGAGGCGATCAGGAAAGCCGGCCACGACCCTTATCCCGCCCGCGTGAAGCGGACGTTTTCGATTGCCAAGGCGCTGGAAGATTTTGGGGAACTCGCGCGTTCGGGGAAAGCAGTTTCGCTTGCGGGACGGCTCAAAGCGCTGCGCGACCAGGGAAAAATTATTTTTGCCGATATCGAGGATGAGAGCGGGAAAATTCAGATAGTTTTGAAGGAAGATGAAACGAAAGAATTTGAATTCTGGCGGACGGTTTTGGATTTGAATGATTTTATCGCGGTAGCGGGGCCGCTTTTTGAAACGAAGAAAGGCGAAAAAAGCGTGCAAGTAAAGGAATTGAACCTGGCAACAAAGAGTCTTCTGCCGCCGCCGGACAAGTGGGCGGGACTGGAAGATGTCGAGGTTCGCCTGCGCGAACGGTATGTGGACCTGATGGTGCATCCGGATGTGCGCGAGCTGTTCCGTAAAAAGAGCATTTTTTGGGAGGGCGTGCGGGAATTTTTGCACGGCGAGGGATTTTTCGAGGTGGAAACGAGCGTGCTCGAACCGCAGGCCGGGGGCGCGGAAGCGGAGCCGTTCCGGACGCATCACAACGCGCTCGACGCGGATTTTTTCCTCCGCATTTCGCTTGAGCTCCAGCTTAAAAAATTAGTGGTCGGCGGATTCGAGAGCGTGTTCGAGATCGGCCGCGTATTCCGCAATGAAGGCATCGATCGCGACCACCTGCAGGACTTCACTTTCATGGAGTGCTATTGGGGGTATCACGATTACCGCGACCTGATGAAGCTCGTGGAAACGATGTACCGCTTCGTGATCAAAAAAACCACCGGCGGGCTTGCAACCGCGTGGCAGGGAAATGAAATCGATTGGAGTCGCAAATGGCCGGAAGTGGATTACGCGGAAATGTTCAAACAGGAAAACGACGGCCTGGATCCGCTTGAAGCGCCGCGGGCGGCGCTCTTCAAGCGGGCGAAAGAGCTGAAACTGGAGGCGGATAAAAACGCGGGCGAAGGGCGGCTCGTCGATTTGATCTATAAAAAAACCGTGCGGCCGAAACTCATCCAGCCGTGTTTCTTGGTGAATCATCCGATTCTGGTTTCGCCCCTTTCCAAGGCGTCGCCGGCAAATCCGCAAATCGCCGAGCGGTTCCAGGTGGTTGCTTGCGGCACTGAACTTGGCAACGGCTATTCGGAGCTGAATGATCCGCTGGACCAGCGCGCGCGATTTATGGAGCAGATGAAGCTGCGTAAAGCGGGCGACAAGGAAGCGATGGCACTCGACGAGGATTTTCTGAGGGCATTGGAATACGGCATGCCGCCGACTGCCGGTTTCGGCATGTCTGAGCGCGTTTTCGCCATATTGATGGATAAGCCCGTCCGCGAGACGGTGCTCTTCCCGCTCATGCGGCCCAAGAAAGGCGCCCAATAAAAAAAGCCCCCTCGCGAGGGCCGCTTGGAGATACGCATCATTTCTTGGGCGCGGCTTTTTCAATCAATTCCGTGATTAAACGGATGTGGCGGTTCTTTACCAAGGCGTCGATCTTTTTGACGCGCCGGACGAGCCCTTCGATTCGCCGCAATTTACGGCTCCGTTTTTCGAGGTAACGGAACCGGTCGAGGATATATTCGAGCGTTTTTCTGCTGTCCCGAAATCCTTTTTCCCGCCGAACCTGGTCAATAATGCAGAGACCTTCGTGATTGATGATGGCATAACCGGTACGCCGTTTTTCCAATGGCACGTTGATTTTCTCCGATGGGGGATTGGAACCCATTTCAAAAAAGATTCAGAGCGGATCATTTTTGAGATAGGTTCTTGAATTTAAAAACAACTATTTACAAATTAATGCAAAAATATTGTTTTGTCAACTAGACACCCAGCTCCGATCAGCGTACAATCACCATTTAATAAATATTTAAGAATTTTTTAATGAAAACCGCAGAAATAGCAGAAAAAGCCGTGCAGCCAGCTGGACAGATCTTATTCTACAGCAGCACGCTCGAAACGCGGCTCACGGCGCAGGAGGTGGTTTCGGAGATCATTGCCTATATGAAGTCCGACTCTGCACGTCGGTATCGCGTGACGATTGGCACGGATTCGGAGTTGGCCGCAGACAAAGACGCGGATTTCGTGACGGCGATCGTGGTGCACCGGATCGGGAACGGCGGGCGATATTTCTGGCGCCGGTTCGAACTCGGAAAATTTTACACCTTGCGCGACCGCATCATCCGCGAGGCATTGATTTCGGTGGACGTGGCGAAGGATATCCTGACGCAGCTTGAAAAATCGGCTTTGCCCGCTTTTGAATTTGAAATCCACGTAGATGTCGGCGTGAATGGCCCGACGAAAGCGGTCATCCAGGAGGTCGTCAGCATGGTGCGGGCAAACCATTTCGAGGTACGGACAAAGCCGGAAAGCTATGCGGCAACCAGCGTAGCGGATCGGCATGTTTAATGATCGGCAGTTATTGGATACCAGTTATTTAAGATTGCGCAATAATCCATGGATACCTTAGTCATTGACATCGAAACCCAGAACTTTTTTACCGATCCGGCTGTCGGCCGGGATAATTTTGAGGCGCTCAAAATATCGGTGGTCGGCGCTTATTCCTACCTGCAGGATGCATATTTTGCATTCGGGGAAAATGAAATGGAAAAGGTGGCGGAACTTTTCGCCGGCGCCAATCGGATCGTCGGGTTTTGCATGAATCGTTATGACGTGCCGGTGCTGAATAACTATTTCCACCGGCTGCGCGGAGTTATGCACAAGCCGCAAATTTGGAATATGGAACGCATTGACCTGCTTGAAAAAATCGAATCGGCCATGGGCGGCCAGCGGATCAGCTTAAGTCGTTTGGCGGAGGCAAACCTCGGCGTAAAAAAAGGGATGCATGGCTCCATGGCCATTGCGCTCTATCGCGAGGGTAAAATGGATGAGCTCAGGGCATATTGCCTGAACGATGTGAAATTGACCAAGGAGCTGTTTGACCTTTATGAAAGCCAAAGGTTTTTCCTGGTGCCGGACAAGCGCAACGGCGGAGTGCTGAGGGTGGAATTTGCGGGATCTTCATCCTCCTCGGCGCTGCTTTAAGTTTGGGTCCGGGCTGTACGCGTAATGCGCGGCTGTCGGCCGGTGAGAATTTTATGGAACGGGATAAAAAAATTTATTTGGATTACGCCGCCACGACGCCCGTCGACCCGGCTGTTTGGCGCGCCATGAAGCCGTATTTCGCGGAGCGGTTCGGCAATCCGGGTTCTTTGCATTCATTCGGACAGGAAGCAATCGCCGCCGTCGACCGGTCGCGCGAAACGGTTGCGAAGGCCATCGGCGCGGACTTTCGGGAGGTCATCTTTACGGGTTCCGCGACGGAAGCGAACAACTTGGCGCTGCGGGGCGTGGCGAGCGGATTTTCCCGGATGAAAAGCGGATCTCCGCGGATGATTATTTCTTCAATCGAGCACGAGTCGGTTTTTGGAACCGCGCATGATCTAGGGCGCAGCGGCGTGGAGGTTGTTTATTTGCCCGTGGACCAGCGGGGGACGGTTGATTTAAAGAAGCTCAAAGAATCATTGAATGAGCGGACCATTTTGATTTCGATTATGTATGCGAACAATGAAATTGGAGTAATTGAACCTATAAAGGAGATAGCGGCAATCATCAAGGAATTTCGAGGCAAAGAAGAATTTCCGATTGTACACACTGATGCGTCTCAGGCCTTTCAATTTCTTGATTGCGATGTCAAAAATCTTGGCATTGATTTGATGACGCTTTCGGCGCACAAGATCTATGGGCCCAAAGGAATCGGGGCGTTATATGTCGGGAACAAGGAACGGGGAACGGCGAACAAGGAAGGAGACTCATTGGTCCCTGTTCCTTTCTCTCTGTCTCCCATTCTCACGGGTGGCGGGCAGGAATTCGGCTTCCGCTCCGGAACCGAGAATGTGCCGGCCATCGTGGGATTTGCAAAGGCAACCGAGCTTCTGCTTGCTAATTCGCGCGAATTAGCAAATAAAAAAATTGCCGCCCTGCGCGGGCGGTTGTGGAAGGGGATCAAGAAAGCGTATCCGAAAGCGGAATTGAACGGGATTTCGGAGAAGGAAATCCATTCTCCATTCTCCATTCTCCATTCCCCGTTTCTCCCCAATATCCTCAACGTCTATTTTCCCGGTTGCGAAGCCCAGGACCTGCTCACTAAATTCGACCTGGGCGGTCTCGCGGTTTCCTCCGGTTCCGCCTGCCGGTCGCGGGCGATGGAGAGTTCGTACGTGATTGAGGCGTTGAATCAGCGACGGGCAACGGGCAACGGGAAACGGGCGCGCTCCTCCATCCGCTTCTCCCTCGGCCGCCCGACGACAAAGCGGGAAATCGACACGGCCATAAAAGCCATCGAAAGCTGTTTATAAAAATGCCGCTCTTGCGGATCGGTTGATGAAATTTCTTGGCCGGTTTGATTATTTCGGCGCATCCGGGAAATGGAATAATTGCAACTTTTTTGGCTTTCTTTCGTATCTAAAATTGAAAAGGTCCCTCATAGAGCTTTCATACTTATTTGCTAATTTTTAACCATGAATAAAAATCGCATATTCCTGATCGGTATCGTTGCCACTGCCCTTATCGTCGGCATTTCCATAGGTTCCGCGATCGGTACCCCGCGCGCGGAGGCGAACGGCGTCACCGATTTTTTCGGCAGCTTGCTGAATCCTTTCGGGCCATCGGCGACCGGAACTCAGGTTCAATCAGCCAATTCGGTCGCGGCGAATAATAGCGGCTCCGGTTCTGGCGCGGCGAATTCGAATCCGAGCGCTTATCAGTCTTCGAACAGTTACGAGCAAGCCGTAATCAATGCCGTAAAAACAGCTTCGCCGGCGGTCGTTTCCATCCTTGTTTCCCAGCAAGTACCGGTTTTGACTCAGTGCCCGTATAATCCGTTCCAAAACCTGCCGCCGGAGTTCCAGCAGTTCTTCGGCAATCAGGGCGGCGGATTCACGACGACTTGCCCGAGCGGGCAAACCCAGCTGCAGCAAGTCGGCGGCGGCAGCGGTTTCATTATTTCCTCCGATGGCTTGATCCTTACGAACAAGCACGTGGTTTCGGATTCAAGCGCCTCGTACACCGTGATTACGAACGACGGTAAAAAATACAGCGCGACGGTCCTCGCGCGCGATCCGGTCCAGGATCTGGCGGTCGTGAAGATTAATGCGACCGGATTGCCGACGGTGCGGCTCGGCGACTCGGGCAGTCTGCAGCTTGGCCAGACGGCCATCGCGATTGGAAATGCGCTCGGACAGTTTTCAAATACAGTTTCAGTAGGCGTCATTTCCGGTTTGGAACGGACCGTTACGGCGGGCGGCGGTTTGACCGGCGGCACGGAAACGCTCCAAGGCGTTTTACAGACCGACGCCGCAATCAATCCGGGCAACTCCGGCGGACCGCTCATTGATCTGAACGGCGACGTAGTCGGCATCAATACGGCGGTTGCTGAAAATGCGCAGGGTATCGGCTTCGCGATCCCCATCAATCGGGCGAAAAACGACATCAATTCCGTCGAAACGACCGGCAATATTTCGGCGCCGTATCTTGGCGTCCGGTATGCAATGATTACGCCGGACCTGGCAAGTTCGCTCAATCTATCGGTCCAAAACGGAGCATTGCTCCGGGGATCATCGAGTACGCCGGCAGTCCAGCCTGGTTCGCCGGCAGCAAAGGCAGGGCTTCAGGCAGGGGATATCATTACGGCGGTAAATGGCCAGCAGCTTGATACGACGAACGACTTGGCCACGACACTTTCGCAATATAAAGTCGGCCAGACAGTTACGCTTTCGGTGAACCGCAGCGGCCAGACGATGAATGTCCAGGTAACGCTGGCTGAACGCCCCGCCGGGATGTAGAAAGCGCAAACCGGTGCGGCATTTTGAAACCGCTGTCAGCCATGCGCAAATCATAGTCGGAAATCCCTCAATCGTGGCTGAAAAATTTTGGGCACTCCCGCGGCGGAGCACGGGCCCTTAAATTTTTCTAGCGTGATTTTCGGAATTTCCTTTCTGATTTGCAGCATGTCTGCCAGATGATTTCAAAATGTCGCACCGGTTTGCGCCTCGTCATTTCTGCGAAGGCAGAAATCCACGCTTCCCGAAAAATTAAAAAATCATTAAATAAAATTTGACTTCCTCGAGATGTTTGCCGAATCAGCGATCAAACCCAAGCCAGACCGGATTCGTCAGTCAACCGACCAGAAATGGCCGGTTTTCTTTTTTTGGACATTTTTATCCGCCGTGCGCAAATTGCGCGCCGTCGCTCTGCGGCGCGACAATGTACCCCGAGAGGCATGTGCCTGTTTTGCTCCGCTTTTATAATTTGTTCGCGGCACCCCGCAACTTTTACGGGACTTTTTCGTATTCTTAGGTATGCGCCACTCATAAAAGATTCATGTAATTTTGGTAAATTTAATTCATGAACAGGCGATTAGCAATCTCGATAGGAGATTGACAATAAAGGGTTTCCGATTATAATTTAAGCTATAATTATTAAAAGCATGGATTCCCGCCTCCGCGGGAATTGCAAAAAGGAAAGTCGATTCCTTATTACCGGTTATTGGTTGCTTCTTGATCGTTATCAACTATGCCAAACTTCCACCGTTTTACCATCAAAGCCCAGGAAGCATTGCAAAACGCCCAGGAGATTGCGGCGAAAAAAAATCACGGGGAGTTGAAAGCGCTCCATTTGCTTGCAGCCCTGCTCGAAGATGAGCAGTCGCTCGTCATTCCGCTTCTCGAACGCGGCGGCGTGAACATCGAAAAATTGAACGAGCAGATCGATTTCGAGCTCGATCGCATCCCGCCCATTTTATCCAACTCGAACGTCGGCCAGCTTTACCTGTCGACCGAACTGATGAAGGTGCTCGACCAGGCGGCGAAGGTTGCGGCGCAGCAGAAAGACGAATTCGTTTCCTGCGAACACTTACTGCTCGCGATCCTCGAAATTTCCGGATCGGCGAAATCGACGCTCGAGAAATTCGGGATGCGGCGCGAATCGGCGTTCCGCATTTTGGCGCAGCTCAGGGGTTCGGTGCGCGTGACGGACGAAACGCCGGAGAGCAAGTTCCAGGTTTTGGAAAAATACGCGATCAATTTGAGCGAGAAAGCGAAGAAGGGCGAATTGGATCCGGTCATCGGCCGCGAGGAAGAACTGCGCCGTTTGATGCAGGTACTTTCGCGGCGCACGAAGAACAATCCGTGCCTCATCGGGGAACCGGGCGTGGGGAAGACCGCGATCGTGGAGGGCCTCGCGCAGCGGATCGCTTCGGGCGACGTGCCGGAACTCTTAAAAGACAAACAGGTTTTATCGCTTGATTTAGGATCGCTCATCGCCGGGACGAAATTCCGCGGCGAGTTCGAAGACCGTTTGAAAGCTTTCGTGAAGGAGATCAAGAATGCTTCCGGGCGGTTCATCTTATTCATTGACGAAATCCACACGATCGTGGGCGCCGGCGCGGCGGAAGGCGCCGTGGATGCTTCCAATTTATTGAAGCCGGCTCTGGCGCGCGGCGACCTGCACGCGATCGGCGCGACCACGATCCGCGAATACCAGAAATATATCGAGAAAGATCCGGCGCTCGAGCGGCGCTTCCAGCCGATCATTGTCGAAGAACCGTCCATCGAGGATTCGATCGCGATTTTACGCGGCCTGAAGGAAAAGTACGAGATCCATCACGGCATGCGCATCTCGGATGAGGCGATCGTGGAGGCGGTGAACCTGTCGGCGCGGTATATTACCGACCGGTTTTTGCCGGATAAGGCGGTTGACTTGGTTGACGAAGCGGCGGCGGCCCGTCGGCTGGAGTCGGAAAGTTTGCCGAAGGAAATCGATGAGATCCGGCGCGAGATAACGCGGCTGGAGGTTGAGCGGCAGGCCATCGTGAAAGAAGACAAGACATCGGAACGCATTAAGGAGATCGACGCGAAACTTGCAAAATTCAAGGAGCAAAACGATGAACTGTCGGCGAAGTGGCACGCGGAAAAGATAAAATTCGAGACGCTCCATCAATTGCGCCAGAAAGTCGACAACCTGAAACGCGAGGCCGAAGTGGCGGAACGCGACGGCAATTTGGAGCGCGTGGCGCAGATAACGTATGGCGAGCTGCCGCAGGCGGAAAAAGATTTCCAGATGTTCGAAAAGAAAAATTTCGGCGTGACGAAGGCGAAACGGAGCAAGGCGGCAGCTCATGCCGACCGCTACCTGAAGGAAGCGGTCGACAAAGAAGACGTGGCCGCGGTGGTGTCGGTCTGGACGGGCATTCCGATCAAACGGATGCTCGAATCCGATGCCGAGAAAATGGTGAAGATCGAAGAAGTGCTGCACGAGCGGGTCATCGGACAGGACGAAGCGATTACGGCGGTCGCCTCGGCGCTCCGCCGGGCGCGCGCGGGATTATCGGACATCAACCGGCCGATCGGCTCTTTCATGTTCCTCGGACCGACGGGCGTCGGCAAGACCGAATTGGCCAAGGCGCTCGCGGAGTTCATGTTCAACGACGAGAAGGCGCTGATCCGCGTCGACATGTCGGAATACATGGAGCGGCACGCGGTGAGCCGGCTGATCGGATCGCCGCCGGGGTATGTGGGTTATGATGAAGGCGGCCAGCTCACGGAAATGCTGCGCCACCGGCCGTACAGCCTGATCCTATTCGATGAAATTGAAAAGGCGCATCCCGAGGTGTTCAACCTGCTCCTGCAGGTCCTCGACAACGGCCGCCTGACGGACAGCAAGGGCAAGACGGTGAACTTCAAGAATTCCATCATCATCATGACGTCGAACGTCGGGAGCGAACACCTGAAGGCGATGTCGCGCATCGGGTTCAGCGCCGCCACGGATCGCTCGAGCCAAGAGGAAGAAGATTTGAAGGAAAAAACGACCGAAGCGTTGCGCCGCAGTTTCCGGCCGGAGTTTTTGAACCGCATCGACGACATCATCATCTTCAAGCCACTCCGCAAGCCGGACCTTGAGCAGATCGTGGACATCCAGCTGCGGCAGATCGCAAAGCGCCTTGAAGAAAGCCACCATATCAAGATGGAAATTGACCCGGCGGCGCGCGCGTACATCGCAAAGGAGGGTTTCAGCCCGGATTTCGGCGCCCGGCCGTTGAAACGGCTGATGCAACGCGTTATCCTTGATAAGTTGGCGGATAAGATCATCCGCGGCGAATTCAAGGATGGCGGCAAAGTTAAAGTCAATTACAAAGCTGATTCACTGGTCTTTAGCGCATAACCCCTGCTGCCTGATTGGAATCTTTGGATCCCGGAATAATTTTCGGCTGCAAACCGCGGATTTCGCCTTGAAATACCAACCGGTATTCCTTCGTCGGAATCCGCGGTTTTCGCTCGAAAATTCCTTATGACCTTCATAAGATTCAATTGGGCGGTAGGGGCTCGGGCGTTGATTTTTGCCCTGGCTTGGCTGTATTTGCCGCTGTGGGCGTTCATTTTGCTCGCGCTTTGGTGTTATTTCACGCCGCTCTTTAATGCGGGACGGTTTTTCACGCCGTTCCTCGTCTTAATGGCAATCGTTCTCGCCGAGGCGCCGAGCGCGGTGATGGCGGTGATTCTTGCGCTTATTTTCTATTATCTGCTGCTCATCAAGGACCTTCTCGTGATCGACCGTGCGACGGCCCATGAACTGCTTACAATCCTCCTTTCCTTTTTCCTGTTCAGGGTGTTCTTTTTCAATTTATCGCACGGGCCGACGGGCGCCGCGCTCGCCTGGGCGTTCCTCGCGGCGCTTCTCTGGAGCATGCTGCTCAATAATTTGATCGTCTCATTGGTCGTTTTTAAAGACGGCCATCAAGGCGTGCGTCGGATTATTGATTGGATTTCTTTCCTCCTCATGGCCGAAGCGCTCACCGTCGTCCTTTTTCTGCCGCTGAATTTTATTTATCAGTCGATTCTTGTTTTCCTCGTGGCAATACTTTTCATTGAACTTTTGCCCGATCATATTTCCGGCGTTTTGCAGCCGTCGAAGATTCGCCTGACGGGCACCGTGGTTTTTACTCTTACTGTAATCGTCCTCGCCGCCGCAAAATGGGGGATTTGATCAATTTGAAACGCACCTGTCAACTTTATTGCTTTTTGCCCGATTTTTCCGTACAATGATTCGGTATTTGCGGGTTTCGGGTGTCGGGTTTCGTCCCGAGACCCTATGCCCGAGACCCTATGCCCGAGACCAATGAACCGATTCCTCCAGATTTTCAAAGTTCCCGAGCTCCGCAACAAGATTCTCATCGTCGCGGGGCTTTTGGTCGCTTATCGCGTGCTTGCCGCCGTGCCGATCCCGGGCGTCGACCTTGCGCGGTTGCAGCAGTATTTCGGATCGAACCAGCTGTTCGGTTTCTTGAACTTCTTCTCCGGCGGCGGTTTGTCGAACCTTTCGATCGTAATGCTCGGCGTCGGCCCTTACATCACGGCCACGATCATCATGCAGCTTTTAACCATCATCTTCCCGCGCATGAAGGAAATGTATTACGAAGAGGGTGCGCGCGGCCAGGCGAAGTTCAATCAGTACGCGCGCCTGATCACGGTGCCCTTGGCGCTCGTGCAGTCCTACGGCTTCCTCACGCTTCTCATGTCGCAGGGCGTCATTGCCCGGCCGGATCCGTTCAGTTTGGTGCGCAACATCATCGTGATCGCCGCCGGATCCATGATCGCGCTTTGGCTCGGTGAATTGATCACCGAACAGAAAGTGGGCAACGGCATTTCGCTCATCATCCTGGCCGGTATCATCTCGCGGCTGCCGTCCTCCATCGGTACGGCCCTGGTTTCCTACACGCCGGCCATGCTCCCGACTTATATCGGCTTCATAGTGATCGCCGTGCTTCTGATCGGCGGCATTGTGTACTTGAACGAAGGCGAACGGAAGATTCCAGTGGCCTATGCGCGGCGCGTGCGCGGGAACAAAATGTACGGCGGCGCGCAGAGTTATCTGCCGCTCAAGGTAAACCAGGCCGGCATGATCCCGCTCATCTTCGCCATTTCGGTTCTGCTTTTCCCGCAGTTTGCCGCATCCATCGTGAATATTTTCTCGAACCACTGGGGCGTGGCGCTCAATAATTTCGCGACCGGTTTCGTGAACAACCAGCTGGCATATGGCATCGTCTACTTCTTGCTCGTCTTCGCATTCACGTATTTCTATACGGCGATCACCTTCAATCCGGAAGAGGTGGCGAAAAATCTCCAGCGGAGCGGCGGTTTCGTCCCGGGCATCCGGCCGGGCGAGAACACGGAAAAATTCTTCGGCAGCGTGACGAACCGTATCACGTTCTTCGGCGCGGTGTTCCTCGGTTTAATCGCCGTTTTACCGATCATCATCCAGCGCATCACGGGCATCGCCGTTTTGACGATCAGCGGCACGGCAATCCTCATCGTTGTCGCGGTGGCATTGGAAACCATGCGCCAGATAGATTCGCAGCTGACCGTCCGGGAGTACGAGGGGATTGAATGAGCGTATGATGGATAACGTATAATGTATAACGTATGATGCGAAAATACATTATACGTCATACATTATACGTTATACATTCATGCTTATTTTCAAATCCCTATCAGAAATCGAACTCATGGCCGAGGGCGGGCATCGCTTGGCGAATGTCCTCCGGCGCCTGGCCGACGAAACCCGCGCCGGCGTGACGACGAAGCATCTTGACCGCCTCGCCTACGAGCTCATCCATCAATCCGGCGCCAAACCGGCATTTTTGCATTACCGCCCTGCCGGTGCGCGCCGCGCGTATCCCTACACGCTTTGCGCTTCAATAAATGATGTCGTGGTCCATGGCCAACCGTCGGATTACGTCATTCAAGACGGCGACTTGGTGAAACTCGATCTCGGGCTGATTTATAAAAAATTTTATGCCGACGCGGCGGTCACGGTCATGGTGGGCAACGTCGGACCGGAAGCCAAAAAACTGGTGGCCGCGACCGCCGAGGCGCTTGCGGCGGGGATCAAGGAAGTGAAGCCGGGAAAGACCCTGGGCGATATCGGGTTTGCGGTCGGGAAAGTGGCGGAAAAAAATAATTTCAGCGTCGCCGACGGGCTCACCGGCCATGGTATCGGCCGGAATCTCCACGAAGATCCGACCGTGTTCAATTTCGGCGAAAGGGGAGACGGGGAAGAATTGCGCCCCGGCATGGTGCTTGCCATCGAGCCGATGCTCGCCGCCGGTGCCGGAGCCATCAAGCAGATTAAAGATGAAAGCTATGCCACCCGCGACGGCTCGCTCTCGGCCCATTTCGAGCACACCGTGGCCGTCACCGAAGATGGCGCGCGGATTTTGACCCTCTAGTTTTTACTTTTGATAAAATTAATTTATGTTTGACCATTACCATTACGCCTACTTGGTCGGCGATCTTCTGTTTGCCCTTCCGGACGGCAACGGAGGCGGCTTGGCACGATCCGGCCGTTTCCAGTGCGGCCGGCAAACCGCCGAGAAACCAGGCGCGCGGCATCGCCGGATGCCGCGACGCCGCGTCCGGAAAGGCTTGTGTTCCGGTTCCGGCCGATTCAGTCCTTGAATTTGCGCAGGTGCATCGCGATCGCGCATCATTTGACATCGGGTGCACCTTTCAGCTATAATTTTCCAGTATTTGGAGCTATAGCCATGTCGCGATTGATCAAAAAATCCATCCAGATTCCCGCCGGCGCAACCGTTACCCAAAACGGCTCAAATTTTGTTTTCAAGGGACCGAAAGGCGAATTAGCCCTGAAAGCAGTTCCGGGCATCGAGGTTTCCATCGAAGGAGATCAATTCTGGGTGAAGCGCGGCGAAGGATTGGAGAACGAGGCGATGCTCGGCACGTTCTGGTCATTGGTCAAAAACGCTTTCCAGGGCGTGACGGAGGGCTTCGCAAAAAATCTGGAAATCGAAGGCGTCGGTTATCGCGCAGTCCTCGAAGGCGGCAGCGAATTGGTGCTTTACCTCGGGTACGCGCTGCCGGTCCGCCGGCCGGTGCCGCAGGGCATAACGATCGCCGTAGACAAGAACACTATCAAAATTTCCGGAATTGACAAAGAAAAAGTCGGCCAGGCCGCGGCGGAAATCCGCGCGCTCAAGAAACCGGAGCCGTACAAGGGCAAAGGCATCCGTTACGCCGGTGAAGTGATCCGCCGCAAGGTCGGCAAGAAAGCGGGGACGACTGCGTAGAGACCAAGAGCCAAAGACCAGGCATCAGGAATTGCGTTCCTCATTCCCGGTCTCTGGCGCCTGGCACCGAACTTATGAACCACCTCAAATCAACCAATCGAAAACGGCAGCGCCGGGCAGCCCGCTCCAGCGCGCGCATCGCAGGAACCGCCGGGCGGCCCCGGTTAGCCGTGCATCGCACGAACCGCTTCATGTACGCGCAGTTGATAGATGATGTTGCGGGAAAGACATTGGCGGCCGTCAATAACCAGAAACCGGCAACTGGCAGCAAGAAAACAAAAACAGAGCAGGCGTTCGCGGTAGGCAAGGCACTCGCCGAAAAGGCCGCCGCGAAAAAAATCAGCGCCGCGGTGTTCGACCGGCGCTCGTATAAGTTCCACGGCCGCGTGAAAGCGCTCGCCGATGGAGCGAAAGAGGGAGGATTGAAGATATAAAACCATGCCAATGCCACAAATGCAGACCCGCCGCCGGCCCTCGACCGACCGGCCCGTGCGGAAAGAAGAATTCAGGGAGCGCGTGCTCGACATGCGGCGCGTGACGCGCGTCGTTGCGGGCGGCAAGCGGTTCCGGTTCCGTTGCACGATCGTACTCGGTGATGAAAAGGGGAGCGTCGGTGTCGGCATCGCGAAGGGTTTGGACGTGCAGCAGGCGGTCGCGAAGGCGAAAGCAGATGCGAAGAAGAACATGCTTTCCGTGAACCTGCAGGACGGCCGGACGATCGCGCACGAGGTGCTTGCGAAATACAGCGCGGCGAAAGTTTTGCTGAAGCCGGCGAGCAAGGGCCACGGCCTGCGCGCGGGAGGCGCCGTGCGGTTCGTGTTGGCATTTGCCGGGATCAAGGATGCCACCGCGAAGTGTTTGGGCCGCACGCCGAACAAACTCACGAATGCCTTGGCCACGATCGAGGCGCTGAAGAAGCTGAAGGCGTAAATTTAACTTTCCATGAAACTCCATCAATTATCATCCATCAAGTCGCGCCGCTCGCAGCGCATCGGCCGTGGCGGCAAACGCGGCACCACCTCCGGGCGCGGCACTAAAGGCCAGCGCTCGCGCGCCGGCCGCCGCATCCGCCCCGCCCTGCGCGATCTTGTCATTCGCCTTCCGAAGCGCCGCGGCTTCCGCAATAAGCAAAAAGCGGAGAAACCGGCCATTTTCAACATCGGCGAACTTTCGCAAAAACTGAAATCTTACGCCGCCGGCAAGGGCGCAGTCGAATTAAACCGTGAGCTGCTTCAGGCCGCCGGTTTGCTCGGGAAGAATTTCAAGGGCAAAATCAAGATCCTCGGCAAGGGCGAAGCCGCATTCCCCATGACTGTGAAAGGCATAGCCGTATCGAAATCAGTGGAAGCGAAGCTCGGCGGAAAATAGGGGAATAGCCCCGGCCCCCCCCAATTATGTTCATTTGCTTATTTAACTAAATAAGCAAATAGTTTTTGCCCGCCGAATTTGATTTATTGTCGGATTGACTATAGAATTTTCGAGAAGTATGCGGCCGTAGCTCAATTTGGTTAGAGCACCGCCCTGTCACGGCGGGGGTTACCGGTTCAAGTCCGGCCGGCCGCGCGAAGCGAAAACAAAAAATTGTCCTCCGGACAATTTTTTGTTGAGCAAGCGGCCGGCCGGACTTGAACGGGGAGGGGTCGGGAGGGGACCCACCGGACCCCTCCCGTGTAGGAGAGTCTTGAGGACCGTGGGTCCTCAAAAAATTTCGCAGCGCGAAATTTTGTTCAAGTCCGGCCGGCCGCGCGCCTCATTTTTACTCGATAAAATCTACACCTTTTTCCGACGGGCAATCGGACGTTTGAACTGATTTGATATAATAAAAGCAATGACTCAAAAGGGCTTTGGATTGCTCGAGCTTGTAATCGTCATTGCGGTGATAGCCGTACTCGCCGGGAGCGGATGGTACATTTCGCACCTGCAGAATTTGCAGTCGCCCCTTGCCACGGGCACTAATGCCATCCAGCAGGCCCATGAGGTGGTCCAGCAGGCAAGTCAGCAATCTCAACGGGAGCAAAATGTCATCAATCATACTGTCAACGCCGTATCGGGCACAAATGGTCCTGCTTTGGCAACAGCGACCCCTTCAGTGGTTCAATCTCAACCAAATTCTCTTTCTTTATTGATTACAGCGGCAACGGTCGGTGAGGTCGATGCCACAGAAACTTTTTCACTTTCAGAATTTCCCCAAGCTGACTTTAAAATCAGCGGCATCACGTTCGGAAGCGGCGGCTTGCCTGATCCGTATTGCGCCAGTTTATATCCGGGCGGAACGGCTTATATTTTCATCAAAAGCCAACCGGCAGGCAGTTCTCCCTCGGGCACTTGCATTGATGATTCCCAAACTATAGATGGCCAAAATGTCCGCGTGGTGGCATTCAAGCTTACGATGGACAACAATAGCGCGTCTGATTTCTATGGTGCTTTTGTTCGCGGTTCCTATGATTTACCTGATGGAACCGGTGGCACGGTTCATCGGGTTGCTCTTGCGAATCCACCTTGGGGCGGATACGGTGCTTCGGCTTATAGCTCGCGGGACATAATCATAGGATTCGAAGTTCCTGTTACCGCGAATCGAATGGATTTATATTATGGCAATTATCCTCAAGCAGGCCAAGCCACCACTGCGGCGAATTTTAACGATGAAGGCGGATATGTGCTTGATTTTTCTGCAAAAACGATTGAACCCATACAGGATTAAGTTTTGCGGCCCAAAGGAGAAACAAAAACCTGTTCTCTATAGTTTCGAATTTTGGTTCCAATAGCGTCCACGAGGGCGCGCGAGCTATTTTCACGAACGAAAAATCCTTATGCGATGAGGATTTTTTCGCTTCTAACATTTGGCGAAATCGGTTCAAGTCCGAGAGGGAACCCGCCGACCGCAGCGGTCGAAAGGATAATTTTGAAAATAAAAAGCTCGGCCGAATGAATCGCCGAGCAAGTATATTTGAGTTGTCTGGGCCAATCCAGATCAATTGGAAAAAAGTGGAGCTGCGTTGATATCAAGACTGGATGCAACCTCTTCATGGAGCAACCAAGCGGAGTTGCCCTGCCATTCGAAGGGGACAACGAGCACGTCGCGGTTATCCCATGACATCGTGACGGGTTCGCCGACCCAAACCTGGTCGCCTTTCAACAGGAACCTGCCCGTGTCTGTGAGTAATAAGCTTTGCGGCCCATACCCTCGACTGAAACAGCGGACGTCTCTTTTCAAGACGATTTCTTTCACTGGAATTCTCCTCCCCGCATTCTGCCAGAATCGCTTGACTTTGTCAAACTGGGGCGGTAGAATATGGTCGGTACAAAAACATCGGAGCCGAGATGGCTCAAAGGACTAGGAGGTCCAGATGACTGACAGAAAGTTGTGGAAGTTACTCAAAGAACGTCCGTGGCTCTGGGCAGCAAAACAGCTTTGGGAACCCGAAACTACCGACGCGAAGGTAGAACGCATGGACCCTGTCGCAATGTCGGCAAGGATCAAGAAAGTCTGGTCGGAAGTGGTGGCCGGAACGGCGAAACTTTTACTGCATCGTATTGGGGAATCTGAAGCGGGATTTCTCGATGATCCGCTCATGATTCGCCAAGAGGCGCTACTGGTCGTCGCCTGTTGGAATGATCCTGCCGACTGGAGCCTTTCCCTTTGCGCTTCGCTTACGCAAGGCGGATTGATTTCTGCGTTGTGCGGCAAGGTAGACGAAATCGCCCTTTTCCGAAAATCGCCCGACAAAGTGAGTGCTGAAATCCGCGTGTATCGCGCCCCGAACGGATACAGCACCTTCAATGACTTTTTCATGGACGAGCGGGACAGTCGAAAACTCGAATCTGTGCTTGCTTCCAAATCGGACTAACGATCAATCTCTCCGGGCGATGGCTCCGGCCATCGCCCCCGCTTACCAGAGTTCGACAGTCGTGATGATTGGCGATCTCTGCAAAGCGGTAGAGCTATTTTCCAATTTCAAATCGAGAAAGAGGTGAGGGTATGACTTTCGAGTTCTTTACGCATGCCTCGTTGGGAGTTCAAGCGTTATATGCTGTTGGCTATTTCGTGGCATGCTTTGTTTCTTGGTATTTCCTGGCCGCAATGGACTATGCCCTGAACAGCGGCCAGCTCGGCCGAGATCCGTTCCTGTTCCCGTTCCAGTGCTTCGCCGAAGAACTGCCCTGCTACTGGTTCGGCGGTAAGAGACGCCGGGTTGAATTCATCAAGTCGAGATGCGGTGGGAATGGAACATTCTGCGGCCAGAAGCGTTCCTTCACGCACGAAGAAATCCGGGCTAGCAACCTTTGCGAAGTGGTCTTCTGGGAAATGTGCGGCGGCCGGTTCAGCTTCTGGAGTGAGCACTCGTGCAAGTTCTTTTTGGGGCCGTTCCTCGTCCTGTTCATACTTCTGCTGTGCCTCGTCGGCCTCGTGCTGCTTCCCTTTCGATGGCTGTACGACGCAGTGGTTGGATGAGGGTTAAGTCTCGGCGGCATCGCAAGGTGCCGTTTTTTTTCTCGCTTGACCCAAGCCCCTGTTTCGGCGTACGCTTGCGTTAGCGAGGAGCAAACATGATCGGTTCTCAAGGATTGCGATATCTGCGTGAGACTATGGTTTCGGATGGCAAGGGCGGAAAAAAAGAAGTCACCCTTGGCGACAAGGTCGATCTCCTGCCATTCGAGGAGACCGAGGCAGGCAAGGGTGATCACGACTATATGGCCGAACACTGCTACGATCTCCAAAAGAGAGACCTTGGCAAGGGGCCTTACGAGATCCGTCAGATTGGGCATTGGCCTTGCGGGCGGATCATGCTCTATTTGAAAACCCAAATGTCCGACGGGGCCGGCGTCTACGCCGAAGAATTCATGGCTCATAATGAGTAAATGACCGCGAGGTGAGCAATGGGTTACTGGGACGAAACGGATAGAATCCAACGGGAGCTTGGCGGAAGAAATCCAACCTGCCCGATCCACGGCTGCGAGATGTTTCCCGCGGACGATCATGGGAGATTCATGTGTCCCGAATGCGGGTTGGGCAAGGTTCACGACCTTGTCGAGGAAGATTAGGAAACGATATATCAGCCCGGGCGCACGCGATGCGACCCGGGCATTTTTGTTTCAAAGCAAGTTGACATCCCTGATCAGCAGGAGTATCAAAAAGGCAGAACCTGTCCCGCCACCGTGTGGGGCATAACTTACGAAAGGGGGCTTTTATGCCCAATACGACAGAAGTTGCAGTGACGAACGAAACGACCCATCCGCTGTTTTCCCGAGAAGTCCGACCAATGAATGACTGGGCCGAATTCCTTGAACGTTGGCAGGCTGCCGCAACCATCAATGAGATGCTCGGCATCCTTCACTCCGGGTTTACCGTTTCATTGGGGCGCCGGAGCTGGGGCGAAAAGGAATACGACCGCATTGACCGCATCCTGTTCTACCTCGGCGTCGCCGACGGTTGGGCAGATCCGCTCAGTGCGCTTCGGAAACCAGGAGAAAGCTATGAGACGATGGACTATTACGATGCCGACGGTGGTAAATCGCAAAAATCGGTCAGCGACCTCCGTCAGGTCGTCGCGGCGAAGGCGTTCGACATGCTTTGTGTAAACGTCTTTAAGAAAGCCGATCTCACGGGCGGCGGACGTCATGGGGAAGACTTCAACGAGGATTGGGAGGCGGTATTTACGGCTGACCGCCTGTTTCCCGCCATCCAATCCTTCTATCGGAGCGAAACTGATCCGTCCATTTACCGTCGCGAAGTGATCATCCGCAATCTCGTTTCCCGGCGCGAATCCTCCCATAACGAGAAGTTTGCGCACGAGTTTCTAGCCAACCTTGCGCAGTTCGTGTGGGGCTGGAAGGAATACTGGGCGAACGACGAACGCAAGAAAGAGATGCATGCCCGACTCGATCCGGCGAAACCTTGGATGACGGAGGTGCTCATCGGCATGGATCGCCTCGACATCCTCCGAAAATTCATCCTCATTCTCGACGATCAATGCCTTGCCCGATTGCGGGGGATCGCTTTCCGCAACATTCTCAGCCAATATCGAAATAATCACGTGAAGGCTGACCGCAAAGTTACGACCCTCGATGAAGCTTGTTACGTCGGGTCGCGAGCCGCATGGTTCCTTAAAGAACATGAACTGATAGTTCGTGAGGACAAGCGCCTTGCCGCAATCCGCGAGGCCGAGGATCGGAGAGAAGAACTCAATCAGCAAATTCGGGAACTTTCCCAAAAGAAGTAGTTTTGCTTATCAGCCCGGGGCACACACGATGCGGCCCGGGCATTTTTATATCCAAAATCTGCCCCTTATCGTTTTGGCGCAAAAGCATTTTCATTGCTATGTACAAAACTAACGGGTTAGCTCATTTTTGAACATTTTTGATCCGGGCAAGATAATCTTCGAGGCGTTTGAGCGGCGGCACGCCGCCCAGGGACTCGTGGGGTCTGGTTGTATTGTACCAATTGACGAAAGCGTAAAGGAATTTGCGGCGATGCTCCCGCGAGGCGAACGTGCGCCCGCTCTTCCCGAAACACTCGGTCATGATGGTCTGCCGGTCCACACGGTAATGGCGCGCCAATTCAGCGATGGAATCGCCGTCGATCCACCGCCGGTAGAGCTCCCGTCGCGCTTGCGGCAGGAGTTTGATATTTTTATGCATGAAAGACTCGGGTTTATTGAATTGCGACCTTTGGGTGCGACCCCAATGCCTCAATTCTCGCCCGAGTCTTTCATTTTTTCAAAAACGTGCTAACGCGCCGAGATTGTACAATTGCTATTGACATCCATATAACTTATGGTATATAATATAGCCGTAAGTGAAAGCACCTTTAAAATCGGAGTTAAGGAAAAATCGGTGTGTTTTTTTCAGGAGAATGTTCATTTCGGTTTTTCTCTCGTCAAATGGGAGAGGATGATCGAAACGAGTATTTTCTTCTGTGAGATATGAAGGCCGCGATGCCGTCGCAGCGCTTCGGCGACCGCGGCG
>JAGWKM010000233.1 GCA_028865305.1 Patescibacteria group bacterium
ACCCGACCGTTGCTTGCGCTCCGATTCGAGTTCGTCGGCCGTCATAAGATCGACAGGACCAACGTAGCCGCCGCTGCCGGGCGGATTTCCAGGGCTATGCCAAGGCATTAAACCGTCGCGCCACATACGAATCTGGCCGCGCCATGTCGCCTTGTCTTGCCCGTAAATTCTGGTTTCGGTGATTTGTATTCGCTCATCGTCGTCAAGCCATCGCTCACCATTGAGCCATGTTGACGGATGAGGTTGAAATTTCGTCGGTGTATCGCGCTCTTTTAGAAGATTTCTAAACTTTATGGCCGCTTCCAAAAGCTGCGAGCCATCAGCTATGCGCCGCGCGCCAATGTAAGCTTTTCTCGCATATCCCTTGCCGATCTTTCGCCAACACTCAGACCACCACAGTTCAAAATCCGCATTGAGCGGATGTTCGAACATGGCTTGTTGGCGTAAAGACAAATTAACCCCCACAAAATAATATGGCCGGCGGCACGGCAGAGGCGAGGGAGTGAGCACCTCGCCGCGCCTGCCGGGTAGACCCGCGCGTGATCAAGCGCGCGATACATGTCACAGTGACATTTTGGTGGCTGATTGCAAGTGTAAAATTCTGTGACGGTTCTAAACTGGTTCCCGTGACTCATCGCCGTCAGGTTTCAGCAGCCTCACCAGCAGCCCATTCTCGCCGTTGATTAGCTCGAACTCTGCGCCGTCAGGCCAGTTGAATCGCGCGCACATGTATGGAGAAATGATCTTCGCCACATCGCGCCATGTGAGGAAAACTTCGTTGTCCATTACCCACAAAGCTCCAACGCCCCCAATAATCTTTCATCACTCTGGTAAAGAAGAATCGTTGTTGCTTTGTATGGGCATTCGGTTCGGTCGCTGTCGTTTAAAATTTTTGAGTTTTCAAATTCCCAAAATTCAATTTCAGCGCGCACTGTCGCGGCAGTGGCGATTGCTATTTCTATCAATTCCTTTATGGAGTTGGCTTTCTTGACGTGCTTTTTAATGAAGCCATAAGGCTCGTCGCGCCCAATTAAATCTCTTGCTGCCTCCGATAGATTTCCACAGTGCAATTTTTCTCTGTGACGCTCACGATTTCTTTCTTCATTACGCGCCTTACGCGCCATGTCTGATGTGGCTGTTTGGATGATTGCCCTGGGCGTTAAAGAATTTGCTGATGTGCCATGCATGGTGGTGACAATTTCTGTCATCATGGTTCCTCGTTATACAGCGAGCCGCAGCTGGCCTTTTTTCGCGAGCGTGTAGGCCGCGACGTGCTTCCCATTACCGGCGTCGATCAGTTCCATGTCTATTTCATAACCGGCGCGTTTCAAGTCCCAAATTCTTGCGCCGAGGCGAAAGCAGCCGAAAAGTTTGAGCGCTTCTAGACTCGTAATTGTATTTCCGGCCAGGAGATATTTAAGAATTGCATCACCCTGAGACATGACCGGGCCACCATTTCCTAGTTGGTGTTGTGAAGGCACGCTCGACTGACCATCCGTAGCGATCAAGCCGATCTTTAATGGCAGAACGGCTTATACCGAGTTCTCGCGCCCATTCTGCGCGCGTTTGTGTTCGTCCACAGAAGGTAATGCGTACCGCATAGGACCGATTATTTGATTGTTC
>JAGWKM010000234.1 GCA_028865305.1 Patescibacteria group bacterium
CTCAAATCGTTTCCCGTCGTCCAGCACATCGGGCTTTCCGAAAGCGACAAGCGTGCCATGCGCCTGGCCGACAATCAGGTCGCGCTCTTGAGCGGCTGGAACGAGAACTTGCTGCGCGTCGAGTTGACCGATCTGCAACTCGCCGGGTTCGAAATGAATCTGCTCGGCTTCTCCGATATACAGCTTGTCAGTTTCATGGCGAACGTGCCGACCGGTACCGATCCGGAGGCCGCGCCGGAGCCGCCTAAAAATCCGGTCTCACGGCTCGGCGATATGTGGCAACTCGGAAAGCATCGGCTGCTCTGCGGCGATAGCACCAAACAAGAGCAGGTCGAGCGCGTTATCGGCGCGGAAAAGCCGAACTTAATGGTGACCGACCCACCTTATGGGGTGAACTACGATCCGAGTTGGCGAGAGGAAATGGGAGTCGATAAATACGGTCAAAAACAAAGGTTAAAAAGCGGCAATGCCCGCAAAGTGCAGAATATCGTTAGAGCAAAGGGGGCTGTCCAGAACGATCATATTTCTGATTGGAGAGAGGCTTGGAAGTTGTTCTCGGGCAACGTTGCATATGTTTGGTGCGCCAGCCTGTTTAACGATACCGTCATCGCGTCGTTAGAGGCTGCGGGTTTCGCGCGCCGCGCGCAGATTATTTGGAATAAGCCACATTTCACTTTCGGGCGCGGTGACTATCACTGGAAACATGAGCCATGTTGGTATGCTGTTCGCCAAGGGGCAAATTGGTGCGGTGATCGAAAACAGTCGACAGGTCTGGGATATCGATAACGCCACATTTCAAGGTAGTCGCGACGACTCTTTTACCGGTCACGGCACTCAGAAACCGATCGAATGCATGAGCCGCCCGATCCAAAACAATAGCAAACCAGGCGACTACGTCTATGAGCCGTTTTCGGGATCTGGCACCACGATCATCGCCTGCGAGATGACAACACGGTATTGCCTCGCGATCGAGCTATCGCCCGAATATGTCGATGTCGCCATCCAGCGCTGGCAGGAATTTGCCAAGGCCGAGGCAACCATGATCGGCGACGGCCGGACCTTTGCCGAGGTCGCCAAGGCGCGCAGCAAAAAGGGTGCATCAAGAGCTAAAAAGGGAGCGTCTGCTGCCTGAGCTTTTCGGTATTTTCCTGCTCTGACGGACGCCCAAGAGCGTGCCAACGCTTGACACCGCAGGATCGGCACCGGGGTTTACCTTGCCGGTTCTTATTGGTGCATCGCTTTCCGCAATCAACGCATACAGAGTCGCGGTTCATCGGCTTAAAACCATGAACGGCGCTGTGGCACTCTCCGCACAGAGTTTTCCCGTTCGATACGACAAAGCGAAGGCGAGGATGAGTCGAATAAGGTTTGATGTGGTGCGCGTTTAGTTTGCGGTTACTCCCGCAGACTTGGCAGCGAAATTTATCGCGCTCGAAAACGGCCCTCGCCCATTTTCGCTGTCTGGCAGAATTTTTGCTCCTACCTTTTGTGGAGCCGCCCTTCCAAACCGAAGCGCGCGGACCGACCATCCATTTTTCAGCGCAAAGGTGAGAGCAAAATTTGCGACGGTCAGGCCGCTTTACCGGCTTCCCGCACCGAAGGCACGGTCTGGAGCAG
>JAGWKM010000235.1 GCA_028865305.1 Patescibacteria group bacterium
GGTCATTTTTCTCATTTGCGCCGTAGGCCGGATCGGCGGCGACAACGTAAACGCCGTCAGGTTCCGGCTCATTCCACACTTTCAACTGAACCTGCTGCGACGAGACTGCCGGATAGACCTTCATATCGACAAATTCAACGCCAGGCGCGAACCAATAGCCCTTGTATTTCGTCGAAGCGTATTTGTCGGTGATCTCTTTAAGAGTTTCAGATGGGAAAAATTCCGCACCAGTGATTTGCCACGCATCTTCTTCGAGCCATGCTTGTTCCTGCAACCTTATCGTGTTGCCTTCGTATTCAATCGGTAAATCATCGTTATCCGATTTGGCGGTCGGGTCCATTTTCTTTCGGACCCATGCGAGTTGTTCCGGCGTGATTTCAACGCCGTGACGTTCTTTTACGAGTTTGATTTTCTGAATCTCGCGATCAGTCGGCGCTTGAGCGCCATAGCGTTCAAAATCAGGATCGACTCGATCAATTTTCTGAATGTCCTTGCACCACCAGCCGTAAAACATACAACGGCTATGGTTCACATCGGCCTTAGCTTCTTCCCAGATTTCATTCCACTTGTTGTAACCGCGCGCCGTGCTTTCCCACAGATACAAACGATCAGGATTTACGTCAGACAAAGATTGCCGCAACGCTTCAACGCCCTCGTCATTGTCCCAAGAGCAAATCTCGCTCGCGTGTAATAGAGATAGACCCACAGACCGGCCAAGCGTTCCGCTAGATTTTGTTTGCTTGACGCCAGCCGCCATAAATAAAATTGTCGAATCATTTTCGAGCGTGAGGCCGTCACGATTGTTCGATTTGATGCGTGGAAATTTTACGCTCGATGGTAACGCCTCAATCATAAATTCGATTTCGCGTCGTGCGGTTTTTTTGTTGCTGTCGGTATCCATGACGAGCGCGCCTTGCAGGCCGCCGTGGACGCCGAGATAGAACACGTCAAACGACCTGAACAGGGTCGTGAATCCAAGCTGCCGAGACTTCAAAGCATAGAAGTCGTGGATGCCTTGGCCCAATCCTTCGATGATTTCATCAATCGCTTTTATCTGCCCGGAATAAAGATGATCGCCGAGGCAGATATGACCGCCGAAGTCCTTGCTATTGATATAGACGGTCGAAAGAAATTCAAAAAAACTCTCGCGAAACGCCTTGCGCTTCGCGTCTGACCATCCACGTCTTTCGAGTATGCGTAGGTCGTTTGAATCCATCCGATGCTATCGCGTTCTAAATCCGGATTGCTTCTGGCGTTCCGCCGCGTCTAAATCTGCGAGTGCCATGTCAGCCTTGGCGCGCAAGAGTGCCCAGAAACTTGCAGGGTTTGATGTTGGATCAAGGATGAGGGTTTCGAGTTGCTTTGCATCTTCGCCGGGCGGCGAGATCACAAATGCGCCGCCGAAGTCGCCATTGCTGTTGCCCTCGATTCTCTCGGCCATCTTTCGGAATACATCGGCTGGCTTGGTCATAGCGTGATCCCGTTTTTCCGTAACATCCGATCATACAGCGTTGTGTCGGCTGAGTGAGTTAGAAAATCTAAGCCGTAGAAAGCAGCCCTTTCGAAAGTCTGCCAGGAGACTTGGTTGCCGTCATTGCGTAGGCCGCGAAG
>JAGWKM010000236.1 GCA_028865305.1 Patescibacteria group bacterium
AACCCGGCCCTGGCCTGCTCGCCCTGGCCTGCTCGCCCTGGCCCGCTCAACCCGGCCCTGGCCTGCTCGCCCTGGCCTGCTCGCCCTGGCCCGCTCAACCCGGCCCGCCCAAAAAAAAAACCGCGAACCAACCAAGTGATTCGCGGGCGTCGAATGAATCGACTTCTGCGTTACGTCCCGTCGGCCTTCAAGACCGCCAGCCTCTCCGGGTCTGTAATGACCCCCTCAAGAACGAGCAAATCGTATGCCTCTTGGTCCCGTTCGCGACGCTCCGCGGGCGTCAGCATCTGCCTTCCGCGTTTCTTGGGGGGAGCGATTTTTTTGGCGGCGTCACGAAAAGCCGCCAACATCGCAACGGAACCGTCGTCTCGGAGTTTTGATTCAACCCGCACGATTGCGGCAAGACACTTCTTTTTGGTCGCATACGTCGGTTCGTGTCCGCACGCGCGGACCAGCGAATCGAGTGTTCCACCACTCCCGGCGACTCGAATTGCTCGAACAGCAAATTCGGTTGTGGTCCCCCACATCAAATTCGCCATGACTTCTGCGGCTTCAACTTCGTTGCTCATCTTCTTCTCTCCTTGCTGAAATGAAAAGTGTTGATTGCCCCAGCCGCACTAACTACACTTTCCGTACCGACGCGCACTAATTCCGGTTTTTTTTTGCAACTAGTCGTACCCCGTTGACGCCATTGGAGTTATGTCGATTAATGTTTGCGACTATCGTTTCCTATACCAACAGCCCCCCCCCATGTGTGCGCGTATTAAATTGCGGCGCGTGCATTATTTTGCTGAAGCGTTTTGCTGCAACCCGGCCCGGCCCGCCCCGGCCCGCTCAACCCGGCCCGGCCCGCCCCGGCCCGCTCAACCTTGGGCTGGCCCGCTCAACCCGGCCCGGCCCGCTCAACCTGGGGGGGCCGCTCAACCCGGCCCGGTCAAAAAAAACCCGCGAACCAACAGGGTGATTCGCGGGCACATTTCTTCATTTCTTCTTTATCTCCATTTCCAAATCTCACATGATTTTCTCCTTTCTTCTTTCTTTATACCCAATAATAAGCCCATTTACACTTTGTCGCCGGGTTGCAGTTGGTATACATAATAGGCTTCGACAAAATCGTCGAAGCTCCCCCAAGCCGACCTGCCCAACATATCAATGTTTCGGTACTTCACGCTATCCCCCCTCTCGAATTTCCGGTTTCCATTTTTGGAAGTCAGAACCGCCGGCAACCCAAACCTTTTGGGGATTCTGACAATCCCCTCCTCAACGAACGCATAGTAGGGACCAACATTGGTCCCAATAATGAAACAGTCAAGATTGCCGTAGTTCACCGGAATTTCATCAAAGATTCCGGCAACCTCGGCCGCACAGTTTTCAAATCTGAATTCAAACTTCATATCTTCCCCCTTTCCTTTCAAGGAAACTCTGCTGATACCGAAATGTGAACTGCTCACGCCTGACTAACTACACTTTCCGTACCGTTGCGAATTAATTCCGGTTTTTTTTGCAACTAGTCGTAAACCGTTGATGCCATTGGAGTTACGGCGACTATCGTTCCGCCGTCATATAATTATATGTTCATGTGTGCGCGTATTAAATTGCGGCGCGTGCA
>JAGWKM010000237.1 GCA_028865305.1 Patescibacteria group bacterium
CTCCGAAGATTCCAGTTCTTGGCATTCAAACAAAACGAATACCGTACCGGATTTTGGAATTAAAAAATGATGGCAAAATAGCGGTGATTTGCAAAGACATGACCGTTCTTGATAACGGACAAAGAACCGTATTGGACGTAAACGTAGAAGTTCTTGGAGATCGATCCGTCGAAGTCGGAGACATCATAGCTTACGCGCAGGAAGACACGGGTTTTCTCCGGCCCGTAATCCTACATCGATGGCACCAAAAACATCAACATCCAGATCATTTGATAGCGCCTGACGAAAGATAAAGGATTTCATGCCGGGGCAAAATCTCATTCAGTCCGTTGGCGGACAACCGCAGAAGCCTACGCGATTTGTCTCATTGTTCACCAGCAGATTTTTCAACGGACTTTTCACGAATCGCAATTTGCTGCGCGGCCCTCTTGGATTCCTTTATACGGATTTTTACCACGCGGGGACGACCGACGTTCTATGCGACGGGCTGAATTCGGAATTGAGTACGCGTCTTACGATCATCCGTAGATCCGGCAATCCAAAGTTTTCTTCGGCTAATATTACCGCAGCGGCCGATTCCTTTTACAGCTTTCATCATCCAGACGGAACGATTCAAGTAATCGTCGACACGACATCGGACGTCGAAGTCTTAACGCCGAGTTCTAAATCCATTATCTGGACAAAAACCGCTGGGGCTGGAGAATCTTATTTTCAAGGCGTCGCATATTCTCTTTATTTCGGCGACGGCATCGACACCATCAAGTACATACCTGGAACCACCAACCCCACAAATCAATTCGGACAAGGAACCAACGGATCTTCGTGGCTTTTCAGCCCAGTAGCTCCTACTGTCGCGCCGACCCTCACTGTTACGAATTCCGGCTCCGCGGGAGTGGCTTGGGCCGCTTCGACTTTCTTTTCCACGATGGGGCTGCTCGTCGACTCCAACAATAACATCCAACAACTCATTTCCGTAAACGCGCTGGGCACAAACACAACACAATTTGGCACATCAGGCAACGGCCAACCTGCGTGGAATAATTCGACCGGGGCCACGACCACCGATAACACAGTTACGTGGACCTGCGCTGGCCCGATCAAACTGTGGGCAGCCAACACGTCTTTTACCGGCGGCGATATTATTTTCGTCCCGAATGTCGGCGGCGGCCCGACCTATGCAACACCGACCGGGACAGGCCAAGGGATGACTTTTCCCCAGACCGCGAATGGTGGCTTGTATTCATTCTATCATTCCGGCCAAGGCTTCAACGGAGGCACTGCAACTACTGGAAGCGCCGTTCCTAAGTGGACGAACACAATCAACAGCTACTGCACGGATATCAACGGTATTCGCTATCAGTATATCGGGCCTGCCGAAATATGGAAACCGGGAAGGACCTATAATTCATGGTGGGCGCATTATCCTATCGTCGTTTGCGAACCCACTCTCCCCACGGCAGCGCTGCTCGCCGCAGGAACGCAGACCGTTTACGCCCAAACAGCGAACAATACCACATCCCATAATGCGAACACTCCGGGGGTCTCGGGCTCGGGATATACGCCACCGTGGTCAATAGTCGTCGGAGGGACGACGGTTGACAACAACCTG
>JAGWKM010000238.1 GCA_028865305.1 Patescibacteria group bacterium
AAGCAAAAATTAGCTAAAATTTGCGTCAAAAATCAATAGCAAAACTGCATACAAAATTTTTGGGGCTGTCCTAGATAACGGAGGTTATTTAGGATGGTCGAATGTCAGTAAGACGTTGTAGAATCGATAAAAAGACGCAGTTTAGGCTGGCGGAATTATTCGTGGCGGAAGTGACCGCCCGAACAGCGGCGGATTTGGTGGTGATACACCGGAACAGCGCGGCTCTGTTTTACCACAAATTGCGAGAATTGATCGCCGCCCGGATGGCGGAGGCCGAACCGGAACTGGGCGTGTTCGAGTGCGACGAAAGCTATTTTGGCGGGGTCAGGAAAGGCAAGTGCGGCAGGGGCGCGGCGGGCAAGGTTTGCGTGTTCGGCATCCTCAAGCGCGGCGGCAAGGTCTATGCTCTTCCGGTCGAGGACGCCAGTTCCAAAACACTCCTGACAGCGCTGAAAACCAAGGTTTTAGCGCATTCTCTCGTGTATACGGATTCCCTGCCGAGCTACAATATTCTCGACGTGTCCGGCTTTCGCCATCGAAGAGTTAACCATAGCAAAACCTTCGTGAACAAGCGCGGCAACCACATCAATGGCATAGAAAATTTCTGGAACCAGTCCAAGCGCGTGCTCCGCAAGTATAACGGTATCCCGCGCAAGCACTTCTTCTTGTTTCTCAAAGAGTGCGAGTTCCGCTTCAATTACGGAACTCCAAAACAGCAACTTGCCACTATCAAGAAATGGGCTAAACTCTAGCCTTATCTAGGACAGCCCCTAAATTTAAGTATTTGTTTTATGTATTATTTTTTGAAGATGTCAAAATTTCTTTTTTTGAGGATAAACAGGACCTCCTGGCCCCATGACGAATCGTTTCAGGTGGTTTTATATGTGTTTCACGTTCTGTTTTTTAAGTGACGATCAAGGGCGGTAAAAAGATGGCGGTTGACGATATAAAACCTTTGGGGCGGCAGCTTCCGAAAGACTTTGTCTGGGGGACAGCGACATCGGCCTACCAGGTGGAAGGGGCGGCCTTCGTAGATGGAAAAAAGGCCAGCATATGGGATGATTTCGTACAGGTTCCCGGTAAGGTCAAAAATGGCGACACGGGCGACACGGCTTGCGATCATTACCATCGCTATCGCGAGGACGTTGCGTTGTTGGCGGAACTGGGCGTAAAGGCCTATCGCTTTTCGCTTGGCTGGTCGCGGCTTTTGCCGGACGGCACGGGTGCAGTCAACATGCAGGGCGTGGATTTTTATAAACGGCTGCTGGGCGAACTGCGCGAAAATAACATCACGCCCTATGTCACGCTCTATCACTGGGATTTGCCGTCGGCTTTGCAGGCGAAGGGCGGCTGGTCCAGCCGGGCGGTTCTGGATTGGTTCGAAGAGTATGTTGGTATCGTTCTGGAGCATCTGGGGGCGGATATACCCAATTTTATCATCCTGAACGAGCCTGCCGTCGTCGCCTATGTCGGCCATTATGAAGGCGTCCACGCGCCGGGACTGAAAAGCGCGGCGGCGACATATGCGACGATGCATCATCTCAACATGGTGCATGGCAAAAGTTACCGGCAGATCAAAGCCGCTTTCGGCGATGCGAATGTCGCATCA
>JAGWKM010000239.1 GCA_028865305.1 Patescibacteria group bacterium
AACCGATTCTCGCTTCGATTATCCAATATTGCGTCATCAACAGACGCACATGGCTTATATAAATCTGCAATGCTTCTGCCATCTCCCGGGTACAAATTATTCCACCAAAATCTTGCCCGATAATCTCCCATGAATCGAAATCGTTTTTCAGACAGAACGCCGCCGCTTCATGCGCCGCCGTTCCTTCCTTAGCATATTCCGATTCTTCCGCATCCGGCAAAACGATCTTTTTGGCGAGGGCGATCGAACCCGGACAATGCAGCCAGCGTTCGGCAGAAGAAGCCCCAAGCGGGGAATGGAAGATCATTTTTTTACCAATCCCTTCAACAAACTACACATAGAATCGGTTACCGACAGAGCGAACCCGTTTCGAAAACGAATTATCCGATATTTCTCAATAATAGTCCCGATGCGTTCCACTTTGGTGCGGAAATACAACCGCCAAAAAATCGGGTGCGGAACATATCTGGGCTTGCTCCATTCTGGCCGTTCCGCTTGAGCTTCTTCAATAGATACTATCTCATCATTCCGGACAAAAGCTCGCTTTCCTGTGGTAGTGGTCACTATCATAGTTTTTCAAGCTCCGAAAGAAACTCACGCCGCTTGATTTGATCGATTGCGTCTACTTTCACCAGACTGCCCATACAGAACTTGGCAATCAGTTCCCGAATTGGGACCGGATTGCCTAGTTTTTGCAGCTTGAACTGGCAAGCCGAATGCAACTCCCGGTCGCTAACCAGATTTTGCGGCTCGGGTTCCGGTTGTTTAACGACAACATCGAATGGTTCCGAATCCGCCAAAGAAGAAACCGCTTTCGGGGGCGGGACCGTTTGGACCTCCGCCATCGGATCGCGGCTTCCAAAGATGGCTTCGGCAATCTCGTCCTTGGTCGCAGGCGGAAAAGCCGGTTCGACTTTCTTGGGCCGACCCGGCGGCCTCTTCTGAGCTATAGGCTCGTTTCTTTCGAGTGGCACAATCGTTTCCATGTTCGCTTGCTTCGCAAGAAGCGCTTGTACTCGTGCAACACATTCCGCTTGTACAGCGGAGATTGCCGCATGAGTCCCGGCTTCATCCAAACCGTCGGCCAAATCGAACCGAAGTTCTACCCGCGCCTTGCGGGCTGGCGTCCATTCCGGTTCGCCCTTCCGGCCGTCTTCGTAAGCAATTGTACCACCCGTAATCACTTGGTTTCTCCTTTTGTTAAAGAAACGGAACCGCGGGCATGGTAGCCCAGAAAGTTCATGATCCTTCATCTTCGGCAGGTCGGTTACCCTCTACCGTCAGCCCGTCGCTGCCAGTTCCGTTCGCTTCCTTTCGCCGTCGCGAAAAGATCATCGCCTGGTACTCGTCGGCAAAACCGATAGCACAAGCAGGCCAACTGCCAAAAGAACCAGAGTCAAAACACTTTCGACCGGAAAGAGCAAGAAGCCGTACATGAGCCCCACGATAACAGCCGAACTAGCAAGCCCGTAACCTAGAGATTTGAGTGACACTATCACCTCCTATTGATCAGATCGAGCGCGGCGTGCGTGTGGCGGCGCTTCGTAAGTGTATGAGACAGAATCGTTTCAAGCAAGGAGTTGGGAGCGACAAAAAGATCG
>JAGWKM010000240.1 GCA_028865305.1 Patescibacteria group bacterium
GCATTTTGCTCTGATACTCTGACTCTTGCGGCGTTGTCTCGCTTACGAGTTTCGCCTTAGTGCCGTCTGCTACTTCGCTTCCCTTCAACCATGCGCCGGACATGCCGGCTGACTTTTTGTAGATTGCCATAAAGTTATTTTATTTTCTAATCTTATAACGGCCGTCTATTGGGCGCGCGCCGTTCCCTTTTTATTGCTAAACGCTTGAGATAGCCGATACACTCCGACAACTTCCACGAACGCATGTTTGTAAGCGTCAATGTCGAACTCGAACTCCGGAGACAAGTCGTCCGAACCGAATGGGATAATACACAGGCCGGATATTTCTTTTGGTAGAGCAAAGGTTGCGTTGCCATTCGCGTCAAAGCCGCCGTTCTCTTGTATCTGAAGCGCGTATGCGGCTACTTGCACGAATTGGTCGAAGTACGCTTCTTTGCTTGACTTGAAGTCGCCGGCGATAATCATGCCTTGTTTGTCTTTCCACCCCACATCGGCGATACCGCCTACCCACAGCCGCTCCGAAAAGCAGTGCATTTCGCTCCATAGGAACCTGGCAACATTCTCTTCAGCCCATATCGCAAACTTTGCCACGAACGGATTTTCTCCTTGGTAGGGGATGACTGCTCCATCGTTTTCCATGCACTGTTTCACATACAACTCAAGCGCGGCGTGGCGTGCTGTTCCTTCCACCGCCTTGGTCTTCTTGTACTCGTCATGCCGCCTGTACGCCCCTAGGAGCGTTGTTTCGTATTCAGACGGGGAAAGCGCCGTTATGCGCTTATACGCCTCTCCTAGGGCGTTTTTGACGACCACAGCGCTATGCTTGTTCTTGTTGAGGAAGCCGAACGGCTCTAGCGCCATCCCCGCCGCCCACCATGTAAGGGCGTCGCCCTTGCCGATGATTTTGCAAGCGCTTGAGGTGCCGATGAGCGGCTTGCCGTCAAGTGTGTGTAGGTGCCTTTTTTCGTCGAAGTGATAGCGGTTCATATTTCGTGTTCAGTTTTGAACTCATCAAGAGCGATAACCGCTTTCGCCCAACGAACCTCCGACTTTCTAAGATTTTCCCTCGCCGTCACCAACTCCAATGCGTCGTTTTCAACTTCTTTTTTGTAATCAGCAACGTCTTCTTTCAATGACTGCAATCGTTCATTGTCTTCTTCTGTGAACTTCATACTTATGATGATATTATTCTGATTGATAACTCTTTCGTCCTCGAACCCTTGAACCTCTTTTCCCATTCTTTCACCGCGCGCGCCGCGGCAGTGGGAAATCCGGAAGCGGCAACGGTGTACTCCGTCGGATACCGGTCTCCGGTAATGGTTGCGCGAAAACTTTTCATATGCTCGTGAATAGCGTTCTGATAATCAGATATGTCGGGAACAGAACGAGCGGCAGATACCAGAGGAGGTTTTTCATATATAATCCTCTGGAGAGCGGTCGCCGTAGTAGCACATTTCCATCCACGCGCGCTCGGCGATAGCGGCCTCTCGCTCTAACGTCTTTTTTTCTGCTTTTTTCATGTTAGGTTTTGTTACTAATGCTTGCTAATATCCACATACTAGCAAAGCGGTTAGGAATGTAAAGCGCTCAGGAAAGTCGC
>JAGWKM010000241.1 GCA_028865305.1 Patescibacteria group bacterium
ACTGCGTCGGGCTGCTCGGCAACGGTAACGGGTTTCTCTTCACAAACCAGTTGCCGATCAGACCCGAAGATGTATAGACGGTAATCCCCGTTCGCCTGGGGTACATATACCATCTTGATTGATTCCCTGCGAGTCGCGCCGCTTGCCGCCGCAAACGTCAAGAGCAAACCCGCTGCTAAGTAGATGAGTTTTCGCATTTGTCCTCCGTTCCTGGAATTGGAATGTTAAGCTCTTGGGCGATAATTTCGGCCCATGTTGAAGTTGGAAACGTCATCCTTGCCCTTTTGTCGCGCGGGTGATACATTGCACAAACCAAGTCCGCAAGCCGAGACGCCGCCCGATAACACGCAGAAATGTCATTTTCCATTTTGTGCCGTCCATTTCCCGGACAATTGCACCGGGCAATCATCCGCGTTAGTTGATCTCTTGCAGCTCTTCCAATTCCTCAGCCGTGAAAAACCGGCGAACCTTTGCGGCTTCCTCTTGCACTGCCGTATATACTTCAAACGCTCGGCGGCTGTCAGTGTCATAACCAAAATCGGCGCAGAAGTCCTCAAACATGCCTGGATCCGATTTCTGGACGCAAGCGAGAACGTCATAGGCCGTAGGAATGCGGAACGGCTGTTTCTTCATTTTGGCCCATTCTCCGGTAGTGTCATGCCAGCTTATAGACCGTGATTTCTTCGCGTTAAATTCCTCGTCCGCGTAGCTATTCCAGAAATCGACCACGAAAGGCCGATCTTCAACCTTTGGTTTCCCAAAACGCTCGGCGAATTCGGAGCGTTCGGGCTGGCGGGAAATCGTGCAAAGATAATGCTTACCGTGGATGTGCGAGCGGCGCGGGAAGGTGTTTATCTCGTCCATTTTCTGCATTTTCTGCGCATCCTCGCAGAATCGCGGGCAATCGCTGCCGATCAAAACAGCCTTAAATGTCAGGCCGTGCCGCGTCAAAAAGTCTTCACCCTGTTTCTGATAGTCTTCCATGTTTCTCCCTTCTAATCCCATTAGCTCGACCCAGGTGCGCCGCGTGGAGGCTGGATTTAGGCACCCATGCCGGTATACGATCCGGCGAACGGTTTATTCCACTTCAAAACAACGAAATGTTAAACGGTGCGCCCATTCACGGCCCCAGTCGTATGCCTCTTGCAGATTCCAATCGCCTATGCCTCTGGCATCGACAAAAGCGGTAGTAAATTGACACCGAAATTCCCGAAACCCCAACACGAAAGCCTTAATCCTACCCATTGTCAAACCCCTCCAATCCTCAGTTGTGAACACCTTACGCCGTAATGGGTGAAGTGTCAAGCTATTTCTTTGGGAAAACGCGCCGAAAAGTTGCCCTGTCGAAATACGCGCTACCCTGCAAGTTGTGTCTCACTGCCTGTTTGCGGTACAGTTCCCAAACGTCCATTGTTGCGCCTTCGGGCACGTAATCGCCGTGTGCGTTGTAGTTGCTCACAATCTGGGCAGGCCGCACGCCGTAATTGCTCATACGATCCCCGAAAAATCGCATTGTAGCGCGGTCAAAAAAGTGCGGCTCATGTCCCGCCTGTTCAACCTGATATTTTAGCTCGCTTGCCGTCATGTTTTAGC
>JAGWKM010000242.1 GCA_028865305.1 Patescibacteria group bacterium
AATCATGGGCGATTTTTGCATATACCCGGAAATCGCGGGCGGCACCGGAATATCGCCGGACTTGTCGATCACCGCTTGGTAATCCGGCACAAGCTCAATGGCTTTGTTGATCCGGCTCTTGGCAGAATTAATCATATCGGCATACGCTCGCTGCGATTCGCGGACGGCAATTTGCTGCGCGACTTTATAATCCACTACGGCGTCCAGATATTCCTTTTGCGTTTTAAAATCATCAGGTTGCGGCTCTTTTTGCACCTGTTGTTGTTCCTCGACCTGGGGCCGCGCTGCCGCTAATTGGCGTTCAAGCTCTGCCGCCCTCTGTTCGGCTAGCTTCCGTTCATTGTATTGCGCCGCAGCAAACTCCTCGGCCTCTTTCATCTGGCGATGCTTCTTGCCGATGGTCTTAAGCATGCGCGGGGTAAAGTCCCGCTTCTGGCGTGGCGTCAGGCCATCCTCACCCTCTACGTCGTCGGGGTCAGTTTCTTCCTTTTTCTCGTCATCCTTGGCCTCTGCCTTTTCTTCGTCTTTCGCCTCGGTCTTTTCTTCCGGCTTTTCGTCCTCTAGCTTTTCATCGGCCTTAGCTTCCGACTTCTCGACCTCAAGCGGTTCGCCCGTCGCTTCGGCAACAATCGCATTTAAATTCGTGCTATCAAGAACGGTAACGGTCATGGAGTCATCCTCTCAGTTGTGGCTGCTTCTTGTATCATTCGCTCAGATTCTTCTCTGTGGTGTTTCGCTTCTGCCCGAGTATTCAGGAGCGATGCGCCAGCGCGTATTTCTTCTACTGCGATGGCTTTGTGATAATCCATCGCAGATTCTTTGAGCTTAGTTTCTGCAACGGTTTCCGTATCGTGCGCTTTTGTCGCTGCCGCCAGATGCGCCTTGGTAATTCCCGATTTCAAATCCTGCGTAAGTGTTTGGTTCTGCTGTTGCAATTTCTGGATTTGATTGAATAGCGCCTGCACCACGGATTTAGCGCGACCCGATAGCCCTTCCATGATTTTCTGCAATCCTTCCGGATTAGACGCGGTAACGCGGTCGGCAAGCTCCTGCATATACGGATGGTCGATTGAGCGGAATACCAGGTCTGCGCCGACATTGGCAACGATCTGCGCAAGCACCGGCACTTTCATCAGGTCCATCAGGTTTTCCGCCCCCTCCTCGCGCTTGGTTTCGTAGCCTGGGCCGGTATCCATTACCACATCATAGCGCCCGACGGAAAGATCATTTTTTATCTTCTGAATCGCGCCTCCGTCATCGCCTTGCTCGGTAACTGATTCATTTAGTTTTATCATCTGCGGAGTAGAATCCTCTCCGATAATTCGTTGTATCCGATTCGGCTCTGAAAAATATTGAGGAATCCATTCGAGCATCACGCGCCAGCACTGGGCTATGGCGAGCGTCAGGTTGTCGTAATACTGGAAATGCGACTGATCCGACAGGAATTGCCTGCGCCTGATCGCCTGCCCGGATACGACCTCGCCCTGCTTGTCCGCGCCAGGTTCGTTCGGCATTCCGGCAACTGACAGCAGGTTAGTGCGCATCTGTTGAACGAACTCAGAGAATCCGGCC
>JAGWKM010000243.1 GCA_028865305.1 Patescibacteria group bacterium
TCGAAATTGAAAGTCATCGCCGCACTCGCCGTCGCGGTTCCACCACCTTCGCTTGTGCCAGTTCCAGTTCCGCCAGTCGCACCAAAGTTCGCGGGGAATTTTACGGACGACGGAAAGATATGGTAGCCGATGACTTGGCTGTTGCTCAGCGTTCCGCCAGCGTAAAACATCGGCACGACATAGGGGACATTCGCAGTGATGTTGTTTTGGATTTGCTGAAGCGAGATGACAATTTGCCAGTCGCCAGCGGTGAGGTCGTTCGCCCATGAGGCGCTTGAGGTGTTAGCTATCGAGCAAAAATAGACGTTGCTCGTGTTCGCGCCGTTGGCACCGTCAATCACAAAGTCGCCGACATTGTATTTCGTCGCGGTCTGCCAAACGCCTCGCCAATTCACGATGTCGTTGTTTTGCGCGATGACCTGCTGCAATTCCATAACGACATTATCAATCGCGGCCTCTACGGCCGCAGGATAGAAGTTGCTTTGATTGGCAATGGTGTCCGGCTGCGTATAGGGCAGAACGCGGGCTATTTTGAGCGTAGCGCCACTGGCAATGGCCACATTGTTTGCCAGCGTGAATGTGACCGTCCCACCAGTAGCGTTTTGGACGCCCGTAATCGTGTATTGCGAGTTCGTGAGGATTGTGACATTCCCGAGAGCGTCGGTATAGGTCACTTGGACGTTGGTTTGGTCCGTCGATGACGAGCCGGGAATCAGGAAATTGTAATTGAAAACGGTTGTTGCGCCGTTTCCCTTGACGACGACAAAAGAGGCGGTGGTAAGAACCGTCACGAAATTTCCCTCCGGGCCGCAACAGCCTGTAGCATGTACCCACTCATTGCGCTACGGGTTGACCGTAAATCGCCGCGCGCTTTGCGGCGGTCGCGCGTTGGATAATTGACGGCTGCCCGAGCGCCCTAGACTGCGCTTCGTCCATTGATAGGACACGAGCCTCAGCGTATTGGCGCGATTGCTTTAAGACGCTTTTGATTAATTGTTCCTGCCTATCCGGCGGAAGTCGGTTAAATCCCGGTGTCACGACAAGCCGCAAATTCTGGTATGCGAATTTACCGGCTATTCTCGCGTAATCGTCATATTGCTGTTCCGACATTTCAACGCCGCGTATCTTTTTGGGCGGCAATGCTGGATAAATCCCAAGGCGAATCATCGCCTGTTCTACGGGATCGTTTCTGGCCCGCTCTTCATAAATGGCCGATAGACCATCAATTCCCAACGCTTCACGGCTCGGAATTGGTTCGCCAGTCCAGTCGCGCAACGGGAAATTTTGCTCGGACCACCACGGAACCTTTGAGCGGAATGCGTCTAACATACCGGCCACGCGACGTTGGTATGGATCAATCGCGCGCGCCATTTGTCCCATCCCAACGGAATAGGGAATTGTTAACGACGGAAGTTCCGACCTAACGTAACGCGCTCCATAGCCATGCGGATCGTCAATCGCATGGATCAAATCGGATGGGCCGCGCAAACCGGATTCGTCGATCAACGTATGGGAAACGGTAAAGGCGATTTGCGACATTGCATCGCCGAAATCCTTGTCGCTGATTAA
>JAGWKM010000012.1 GCA_028865305.1 Patescibacteria group bacterium
CTTGCAATTTTATTGCGAAAAAATTGCTGTGAAAGTGGAATGACGTGGGAACCGCCTTAACTATGGCCATTGCTTAGAAATTGCTACTAGAAAATCTCAAAAAAGTGAGTACAATTAAGTTAAATTAGCGTTCCCATGAGCCAGTCCACTACCACAAAAACCCGTGCCGTTACTCGTAATAAAAAAGCATCCAAGATGCCAAAGTTTCCTAACGATTTTGTCAATAAAATTGTTTGCGGCGATGCGGTCAAGATTATGAAACAGATGCCGGACGGCTCGATAGATCTGATTGTTACTTCGCCGCCATACAATCTCAAAAATTCTACGGGGAATGGCATGAAAGATGGCCGTGGCGGAAAATGGGCTAATGCTGCACTCCAAAATGGTTACTCGCACCATGATGATTGTATGCCACATGATGAATACGTGAAATGGCAACGCGATTGTCTTGTCGAAATGCTGCGCCTTATCCCGGAGGATGGTGCGATTTTTTACAACCATAAATGGCGTGTGCAAGGCGGCTTACTTCAGGATCGGCAAGATATAGTAGCTGGCTTTCCCGTCCGACAGATTATCATTTGGCGACGCAAGGGTGGTCTTAATTTTAATGCTGGGTATTTTTTGCCCACGTATGAGGTAATCTACCTTATCGCCAAACCGGAATTTAAACTTATACCAAAGGCAAACGCGCACGGTGATATTTGGGAATTCACGCAAGAAATGAACAATGAGCACCCCGCCGCGTTTCCAGTTAATCTTATTGACCGAATTGTATCTTCTACAAATGCAAAAATTGTTTTAGATCCCTTTATGGGATCAGGGACGACGGCGATTGCAGCGATAAATCACGATCGGAATTATGTCGGGATCGAACTTTCGCCGGAGTATTGTGAAATGGCCGAAAAACGAATCAAAAAACATAAAGCGCAGGCCAAGCTTTTATAATGCCATGCCGAAAAAGCCCGTTGTTTATACTAAACCTGCTTTAATCAAAAAACTGAAAGCGATAGCCGCGATGGGTTGGATTCCAAATGCGCGACGCGGCAATCATGGTGGTATTGGAAACTCGCTTGAAGATTTACTTGGTATTAAGGAAAACAACTTGCCGATTCCGAACGCCGCAGAATGGGAATTAAAAGCGCAACGCATTAATTCATCGTCGCTATGCACGCTATTCCACACCGAACCATCGCCGCGCGCCATTCGTTTTGTTCCGGCCGTGCTGCTGCCAAAATATGGATGGGGCCACCAAGAAGCTGGTAAGAAATATCCGAAAACTGAGATGAGCTTCCGGCAAACGATTCATGGATTGTCGAGGAGCGATCGCGGTTTTATGGTGAAAATCGATCGCACGGAAAAGAAGGTGCTTATTTCATTCGACGCCACAAGCGTCGACGTACGCCATAAGAAATGGCTTAAGGCAGTTGAAAAACGCATCGGTTTGGGCGAACTGAATCCGCAACCGTATTGGGGTTTCGATGATCTTGAGCATATCGCCGGAACTAAACTTTTAAATGCCTTTTATGTTCAAGCCGATGTTAAGCTTGTGCGTGGTAAAGAATATTACCATTACAGCAAGATAATGATGTTGCAGAAATTCAGCTTTGATGGATTTTTAAAAGCTATCGAGGAAGCAAAAGTGTTGGTAGATTTCGACGCTCGTAGTGGGCATAACCACGGTACAAAATTTAGAATGAGGCAGGACTGTTTGCCGACGTTATACGATAAAAAGACGATAATTTTATAAGATAGACTACTGGTAACACTGGTACCTCTTCCGGCAAAATTAGCTTGTGCGGTAATGCGCCCAAGCGGTCAAGGCGCACGGAACGACAAGCTGATTTTTACTCCGAAGCGCGAAAAATATATTTCTTCAAACTCGGGGCTTGGATTCGAACAAAATTCGCCACAAAATTGTGGCGAATTTTTTGGAAACCCACGGTTTCCAAGGCCTTCCTACACGGGGAACCGGAGCCGGTTCCCCGGCCCCCTCCGGCGTTCGAATCCAAGCCCCTTGCAATTTTATTGCGAAAAAATTGCTGCGGGGCTTGGATTCGAACCAAGATAAACGGCTCCAAAGGCCGCGGTCCTACCATTAGACGACCCCGCAATTCAGATGATAAATGGAGCAGGAAGGATGGAGAATGGAAATTCAACCAACTCTTGTTTCATATTTTCATCATGAATCTTGTATAATGTATAATAAAACAACAATAGTCGCAAATAAACTTTGAATTCCGGCCGGGTGGCTCGGATGATATAAAATGAAATACGAATTGCCCAAACTTCCTTACGCTTACGACGCCCTGGAGCCCTACATCGACGCGAAGACGATGGAAATCCACCATACGAAGCACCATCAGACGTACGTAAACAAACTGAATGAGGCGCTTGAGAAACATCCGGAAATCGCCGACCATTCGCTTGAAAAATTACTGCGCGAAATCGATTCTGTTCCGCCGGATATCCGCACCGCCGTCCGCAACCATGGCGGGGGAAACGCGAACCACGCTTTCTTTTGGACGATCATGGGACTGAATGCCGGGGGAGAGGCGGCGGGCAAGGTTGCTGATGCGATCCGCGAATCGTTCGGCGACTTCGCCAAGTTCAAGGACGAATTCACGAAAGCGGCCGCCGGCGTTTTCGGTTCCGGCTGGACATGGCTTACGCTTGACGGCGAGAATAAGCTGAAGCTCATTACGACGCCGAATCAGGACAGCCCGCTGATGCAGAATCTGAAGCCGGTGCTCGGTATCGATCTTTGGGAACACGCGTACTATCTGAAGCATACGTCTGACCGTCCGGGGTATATAGCGGATTGGTGGAACGTGGTGGATTGGAAAGCGGTGGATGCGGGATACCAAAATTTGATTGCGGCGAAATAGGCGGCGTTTCGTTTTTTTATTTCACCTCCTTCGGTTTTTCCCCTTCCTTTTGGATTTTTCTGAGCCGCAGCGTGCCGTTTGTTACTTCCGCTTCAAGCAGTTTTATCCGTTTGCCGTCCCGGATAGTCCAAACTCCCGGATCGGGATTCAACCCGCGGATCCGGCGGTCGGCCATCGCTGTTTTTTCCGCATCGCCGCGCGCGGCGGCTTCCAGGTCTTCCGGCGAAATGAAGCCGTCCTGGGTCGTGAATTTCCGCGTGAAGGTTGCCTGCGCCTCATCCTGCGGCTGCGGCGTTATTTTGCCTTCCATGAATTCCGGCAGGATTTCGGCCAGGAGCTCCGCGCCGAGATTCGCGAGTGCGTCGTGCAGTTCGGGATAGGCCGTTTTGGCCATCGGCCACGGGCCGTTCGCCGTTCCCAATGTCCGCGTCGCGAGCATTGGCCCGTGGTCCATTTTTTCATCCATCAAATACAGCGTGACGCCGGTTTCTTTTTCGCCGTTCAAGATCGCCGATTGGATGGGGGACGCGCCGCGCAGTTTCGGCAGGAGCGAAGGATGTACGCCGATCGCGCCGAGCCGCGGAATTTCAAGTACGGCTTTCGGGATTATTTTTGCGTAAGCGGCCACGACGAAAAAGTCCGGGCGCAGTGATTTCAGCGTTTCAACCAATTCCGCGTCCAGTTTTTCCGGCTGGAGTATCTGGATCTTTGCTTCCGGTCCTGTGCCTTCCGCCTTCGTGACCAATTCCTTCGTTGCCGGCGCCGTCAAAATCTTTTTCCGCCCTACCGGCTGGTCCGGATTGCACACCAAAGCCGCCGGAGGAAAGCCGGCGTCAAGCAGCTTTTGCAAAATGATTTCAGCAAAGCGGGGAGAGCCGAAGAAGATGTAGTTCATTTAAATGTCTAATGTCTAATTAATAATTAATAACGAATGTCGAATGATAAATTTTCAACGGACATTCTGGCATTAGGCATTCGCTATTAATTAGACATTATTAATTAGTCATTCATAAACCCTGGATTCCGGGTCGGCTCGGGATGACAATTTATTTTTCTTTTTCCGCTTCGAACACCTTCTTCGCCCGGTCTAAAAACAGTTTCCCGTTCAAATGGTCTGTTTCGTGCTGGAACACCCTTGCGAGCAATCCCCATGCTTTAATTTTGATCGCTTTGCCGTTTTTATCGAAACCGCTCAAGGTCAGCCGCTCCGAGCGCGCTACTTCGCCCCATTTTCCCGGTACGCTCAAGCAACCTTCTTCCGCCTCGGTAAGTTCCTCGCTTCTTTTCTCGATCTTCGGATTAAAAACGGCGTAAAATTTATTGCCGCCATCGCCGTCCGGCACCTCCGCGACGAACATATTCAGGTTGAGTCCGATCTGGTTCGCTGAGAGTCCGATGCCGTTTGCCTCGCGCATGATGCGCCGCATATTGGAAAGGAGCGCCGTAATCTGCTTCCGGTCGTATTTTTTGAAATCAAAATCCGCGGTTTTTTCCCTTAGGAATTTATGTTCTTTCTTGTTATCAATGATGAGGATGTTGTTCAGCATTTTGGATTACGCTCATGAAATACGCTCCTTTATTTTTTACTTCCTTCCGTTCGGCAACCGCTTTTGCCGCCTGCAGCAATTTTTCGCTGTCGCCTTCCTTCGCGAGCTTTATATAGAGCGCCTTGTGTTTTCGGTCTTTCAGGATGTCCGCGATCTCGAGTCCTATAAGCTGAAACTTGCGGTAAACCTTGGATTCTTCGCTTCTTTTGGCCAGCTTTTCCGCATATTTTTCCTTCATTCCGGCCATGATTTCATCTTATCCAATTTTAACGAAATTATCCACAGTTAACCCACAGCCCCTTGTGATAAAATTCAGGTTATAGGCAGATTGCAGTCACTGGACCGTTCCATCGCCCGTGTTTTCCGTTTGTCGGCGGGCCCCTTAAAGAAACAAGGAACAAGAGACATGGAATAAGGAGAAGGATCCTTGCTCCCCGTCCCTTACTCCCAATTTCCCGGAAAGGGCAGGGAAATGGCGATGGTTCGGGCGCATGGCGTGTTTGCCGCGTATCCACATGCCTCGAAGGACCAAAACCAGGCGCAAGCCGCAAAGTGCAAGACGCAAGCCGATTACGAAACGCAAAAAAACGAAACGTAAGGTTTCAAGCGTCAAACGGAGGACGGTTTCAAAACCGAAAAAGAAAAATATCAAGCGGCTGTCATTGCGGCAATCGCTTCTTCGGCATATAAGGACGCGCCGACGTGCCGCTCCCGCCGTTTTCAAATTTAAGGAGCCGCCGCTCCATAAGCACGAATCGAATCCGATCATCGAACCGCGCGAGGGGAACTGGTGGGAAATGAAGGCAACTTTCAATCCGGGCGCCGTCTTTGCCGATAACCGCGTGCACCTTTTATACCGCGCGATCGGCGGAAATGATGTTTCCGTACTTGGTTACGCATCGAGCGATAACGGCATTACGGTCACCGAGCGATTGGATGAGCCGGCGTTCGTGCCGATCGTCAAGAAAAAACCGGTAAGCCCGTATCCGACGCCGCGGATCGATTACCTTTCCGGCGGCGGCTGGAATGGCGGCTGCGAAGACCCGCGGCTTACCTTGATCGATGACCGCGTCTATCTGACGTATACCGCTTTCGACGGCTGGGGTTCCATCCGCATTGCGCTCTCGTCGATCGGTCGTGATGATTTTTTGGCAAAACGGTGGAAATGGAAAAATGCGATGCTTATTTCGCCGCCGGGCGAAGTGCATAAGAATTGGGTATTGTTTCCGGAAAAAATCAACGGCAAGTTCGCGATCCTTACAAGCATCTCGCCGGAAATCATGATTGAGTACGTGGACGATCTGAATGAATTTGAACGGGATGACCGTTTTATCCGGAGCCATTACGATCGCCATGCGAATACGAAAAGCTGGGACAGCTGGGTGCGGGGCGCCGGACCGCCGCCGATCAAAACCAAGCTCGGCTGGCTGCTTTTCTATCATGCCATGGACACGCGCGATCCGAACCGTTACAAACTCGGCGCGATGGTTCTCGACGGAAGCGACCCGACGAAAATCTTATACCGGACACGGGCGCCGATCTTGGAACCCGACGAATGGTATGAAAATACCGGATGGAAATCGGGCGTCGTTTATTCCTGCGGCGCAGTCGTGAAGGACGGCACACTTTTTGTTTATTACGGCGGCGCGGATTCCGTGTCCTGCGTCGCCATGGCGGATTTGGACAAGTTTTTGGATGAGCTCAAACAGCATGGCGTTCCGAAACTTATTGCGCAGCCGAGACCGGGACGCGGGGTTGATTTACGGACGGGTTCAGTATGAAGATACCCCGCCCTCACGGACGGGGTATCTTCTCCCTCTTCGCCGCCCCGGAGGGGCGGCGTCCCACCGGCCAAAGCGCCGGCGGGACCAAACTTCATCCACACACCTTATGGGTGCGGTTTTAAGTTTGGAGAGTGATAAAACTAGGTTAGTAGATTATCCTGGAGGGACCCATGAAAGCAGCGGCTGTTTTGTTTTTTGCGCCCGTGATGGTCTTGGCGGCGGGACCCGAGAAGTCAGTGCATCAATGTGCACTGGGAGCGGTCATTTGGCATGATGCGAGCGGCTATCGGAAAGACCTGACGGATCTTGATCGGTATACGCCGCATGAGCTCATGGAAAGCTGGCGGACCTACACCTTCGGCTGCATCGAGGTCGGGACGGACAATATCCTGGTCATCCAGGAGTTCGGCGGCAGCGATGAGGGGTTAAAACCGTCCGATTTTGCCGTCATTCCGAAGGAATGGGTCGAGGGCATCAAGCTTTTTACGCAGGATTCCGATGGCACCGGCAAGGTGAGGCCGTTCGGAATGTCATTTGTCCGCAAAGACGGCGAACAACCCCGACTGGTTAGCGGGAAGAAAAAGGTAACGCGGTACAAGCCTTTCGTTCCCTAGGCAGAAAGCGGCGCACCATGACGGTGTGCTTTTTTTGTCGTAAAATAAAGATATGCTGACCATCAAACGTTCCGCTGAAAATCCGATTCTACTTCCGGCTCCGCAGTCGCCGTGGGAGGCGGAAGCGGTTTTCAATCCGTCTGTGGTAGAAAAGGACAAGCTGGTTCATATGTTTTACCGCGCGGTCGGAAAAAAACCGGACGGCGGGGAGATTTCGGTCATCGGGCATACGGTGAGCAAGGATGGGGAGCGATTTCCGGCATCCGGCGCCCCGCGAGCATCGGAGGCCGGGAACCGGACGCAGTTTGTCGTTCCGGAATACGATTGGGAAAAATTCGGCTGCGAAGATCCGCGCGTCACGGAATTCGAGGGGCGCTATTATATTTTTTATACCGCGGTCCGGGAATTTTCGGCGGACGGCATCAAGGTGGCGGTGGCCGTGAGCGATGATCTTCAAAAAGTCGCCGAGAAGCATCTCGTGACGCCGTTCAACGCGAAGGCGATGGCGCTGTTTCCGGAGCGCGTCAACGGGAAAATTGCGGCACTTTTGACCATCAATACCGATCGGCCGCCGGCGCGGATTTGCATCGCCCTTTTCGACAAGATCGAGGATCTCTGGTCGGAAGAATACTGGAAGAATTGGTATGCCGACATCGGGAAGCATTATTTGGACATCGAAATGACCGAAAAGGACCAGGTGGAGGTCGGTTCGGCGCCGATAAAGACAAAAGAGGGCTGGCTCATCTTTTATTCCTATATTTATAATTACTTCGCGCCGCCGGCGATTTTCGGCGTCCAGGCGATGCTCTTGGATTTTGACGATCCGCGGAAGATCGTGGGCGAGGTGAAGCGGCCGTTTTTGGTGCCGGAGGAGGAATACGAGCACTACGGCAAAGTGCCGCACATCGTGTTTCCGTCGGGCGCGCTCATCCGCCGTTCGAATGTTTATTTATATTACGGCGCGGCGGATACGACCTGCTGCGTCGCGATCTTCAAATTGGGCGAATTGCTTGAAGAGCTGGTCCGCGTGGCGCGGCGGCAGCTGCAGCGATTCGAAAAGAACCCGATTATCATGCCGATAGGGGAGCACGCATGGGAAGCGCAGGCGACCTTCAATCCGGCGGCGATTTACGAAAACCGCAAGGTGCATATTCTGTACCGCGCGATGTCGAACGACAACACGTCGGTGATCGGCTATGCGTCGTCGCTCGACGGCGTCCATATTACGGAACGGTTGCCGGAACCGATTTACGTGCCCCGCGCCGATTTTGAACGGAAGGGCGTGCCGGGCGGGAATTCCGGCTGCGAGGATCCCCGCATCACGAAGCTTGGCGACCGGATCTATATCTGCTATACGGCTTACGACGGCAAGGATCCGCCGCGCGTGGCGTTCGCGTCGATTCCGGTTGGCGATTTTGTGGCGCAGAAATGGGATTGGACCATGCCGGTTTTGATCTCGCCGCCGGGACTGGATGATAAGGATGCCTGTTTATTCCCGAAAAAGATTGGCGGCAAATATTGGTTCCTGCACCGTCTGGCGTCGGATATCTGGATCGATTCCGCGGATTCACTCGATTACTTTGACGGCGAGGAACATTTCCTTGGTGGCAAAATCCTGATGCGGCCGCGCGATACGGCATGGGATTCGAAGCGCATCGGCATCACGGCGCCTCCCATCGAGACGAAGGGCGGCTGGCTGCTCCTTTATCACGGCATTTCGAAGCGCACGAACCATTATAACGTCCGCGCGGTGCTGCTTGACCTGAATGACCCGTCAAAAATTTTGTACCGCACGCACGACACGATGCTGGAGCCGAAGATGCCGTATGAAAAAGAAGGGGTGGTGAATAACGTGGTTTTTCCGTGCGGGGCGGTCGTACTGCGGAAACAGCTTTTTGTTTATTACGGAGGGGCGGACAAGGTCGTGGGAGTGGCGATGGGAGATCTGCAGGAGATCGTATCAGGATTGGAGCATGAAGCGCGATATCATAGCAAGCAATAAATAGGCGCACCGCACATCAATTATTGAATATCGAACAGGCTGGAACGAGGGCGGCGTCCTTTGCCTCAAAAATGCCTTCCCGCCGCAGGTTTTTCAAGGGGTAACGGCTTTCCGGAATGGTAGAATAAGGGAATATGAAAGAGAAAAAAACTTCGCGGTTTTCCCGCTTTCTCCGGATTCTCGGTCCGGGCCTGATCACGGGCGCGGCGGATGATGATCCGTCGGGCATCGCGACCTATTCGCAGACCGGTGCGCAATTCGGCTACGGCCAGCTTTGGATCGCCGTATTTTTATATCCCTTGATGACGGCGGTGCAGGAGGCATGCGCCCGCATCGGCGCGGTGACGAAGAAAGGGATCGCGGAGGTCATCAAAGAAAATTACAGCAAGAAAATCTTGTACGGCGCGGTGCTTTTGATCCTGGTTGCGAATACCGTGAACATCGGCGCGGACATCGGCGCGATGGCGGCCGCGGTTCGGCTCATCATTCCCATCCCTTTTATCCTTATTACTCTCGGATTCACGGTCCTCATGCTCCTGCTTGAAGTGTTTATTCCGTATAAGCGATATGCGAAAATGCTGAAATGGCTGGCCGTCGTGATGGTGGTTTATCCGGTTACGGTGTTTTTAGTGCGCGAACCCTGGGCGGAGATTCTGCATGCTACGTTCCTGCCGCATATCCGGTTCAGTTTCCAATTTTTATTCATTCTCGTCGGCGTCGCCGGCACGACTATTTCTCCTTATATGTTTTTTTGGCAGGCCTCGGAGGAGGTCGAGGAGGAGAGGGATAAGCGATCAGCGGCCGGGTCGGTGCCGAAAAGCTTCATCCGGAACATGCGGATTGATACGTTCCTCGGCATGCTGATTTCAAATGTCATCACCTGGTGCATTATCGTCGTCACGGCGACCGTCTTGAACCAGAATGGCGTGACGAATATCGCGACGGCTGCGGATGCGGCAAAAGCCCTGGCACCGCTCGTGCATACGTTCCCCCATGCCGGTTTCCTCGCCGAATTTATTTTCGCGGTCGGTATCGTGGGATTGGGATTGCTTGCCGTGCCGGTCCTCGCCGGGTCCGCAGCTTACGCCTTGGCCGAAGCGTTCCATTGGCACGAAGGGCTTTACCGCAAATTCAGGCAGGCGCACGGGTTTTACGGCGTGATCACGGCCGCGACGCTCATCGGCCTCGGCATCAATTTCATCGGCATTGATCCCATCAAGGCGCTCGTCGTTACGGCTGTCATCAATGGCGTTGTCGCCGTGCCTTTGATCGCGCTCATCATCGCCATTTCGTCCAATCGGCAAATCATGGGCGATTACCGGAGCGGAAACCTGTCGAAGGTGTTCCTGTGGCTCGCGTTCGCAATCATGGGTTTGGCGGCCGTCCTGATGTTCGCGACATTATGATTTTCCGGAAACGGTTCAGCTGCGTCCATCGTCTTGCTCCTCTAATTTTCTCGCTGCCTCCGGCGTGGAGACCGGTTTTCCGATCAGTATCAGCCGCACGATGGCCCAGGCGATGATCCAGTAAACCAACATGGCGAGCAGTGTCGTCCATTCAAACACGCTGCCCGCGACAACCGTAATCCGGAAGACCGCCAGGAACGGTGCAACGAACGGATAGGTGATTGCGTAAACGAAACTGGTGAATCCCGCGGCCGGGTTCGCGCCGAATAGCTTCAGGAGAAAACGGAAGACGAGGCCGACTTCCAAAATCCAGAGCAGGTACCAAACGACCTGTGTTGCGCGGTAGAGCGGTTTTGTTTCCGGCGAAGTGGAAGCGTCCATGGGAAAAACGCTACTCCACCGGGATGGATTTTGCGTGAATCAAAAATCCGCCCCAAGAGCGGTTTTGTTTTTTTGCCGTTTTTCTATCCTTGTTTTTGCGGCACCTGCACCTGCATTTCGCCGTCCGTCGTGGTCGAAACTTCAAAGAAGGTATTTGCCGAATCGCCGGTTGAAATCAAGAATGGCGCGCTTGCCGGATCCACCGTGAACGTCACGCTTTCATTGTAAGCCGTGTTTGCGTCGCCTTGGCAGGTGCCGTCGGGCGCCAAGGGGAAATTAGTCGAAGCGGGAGCGGTTGGCGCGGCCATGTCGCCGTTTTCGTCCGTGATGAGCCGCAGGTTGATCGGCACGCATTGGCCGCTCGGTCCCATTTGGATGTTGACGCCGAGCACCAGCTGGTTTTCCTGAAGCATGGCGCTCATGATGCCTAATTGCTGCTGGCCTTCAACCCAGGCGGCCGGATAAGGCGGCTGGAAAATCGACTGGTAGGCGGTCTGCGGCTGGCCGGAACCGGCGGAGGATGGGGAGGACGAAGAAGCGGCGGACGCGATGGTCGAGGAAGCCGTGCTCGATGCTTGCGGGGAACTGGTTGCAATCTGGGAATTGTTTTGCGCCGTTTGGGATGGTTGGATGTATTGGGGGCCGGAGAAGAGGGCGAAATAGGTGATGAAGCCGAGGATGAGCGCCAATGCGCCGAGGACTATAAGGGCTTTATTTGCATTCATTCATTTATTATACCGTATTTGCCTTTTGTAGGCCCTCAAAGCATTGATGCGAGATTGGAGTCCGTTGATGTTTCCCTATGGGTAAACATAAAAACGGCATCCGATACGTCGAGGCGTCGGATGTCGTTTTTATAATGATCTAAAACCCTTAACCATTAACCTGTTTTTCCGCTTCCTGCGCGAGCGCGTCATCGATCTCGCACACGCCACCGGCGCATGCCAATTCTTTTTTCACATCCGTCTGGTCCTCGTGCTCATAGAGCAGAATCTGCGAGAAGTCGATCCTCGGCATTTTGGCCGTCATCTGTTCGTAGCGCTCTTTCGTAATTTCCTCGTACGGCGCCAAGAGATAGGCGTGGTCTTCGCGCGGCAGGAAGGAAAGTCCGCCGAGCATGTCCCAATTCTCGTAAAGCCAGTTCGCGACGCCGATCCACTCGTTTTCGCCGACGGAAATCGTGACTGACGGGTTGTGCTCCGTATAGTTCTGTTTCACTTTTTTCCAGTATTCGAGCTGTTCGATTGCAGTGATGTCGTCTTTCTTTACGGCGTTATCCGGAGCTTTCACCGGGAACTCTATGACGTAGGTATTTGCCGACGCGACCGACTGGCCGACTTCGGGGAAGTATGGGATCTTTTGGTCCTTCAGCATCTGGAACAGGGCGTCGGTTGCCGAAATGCGTACGCGGCGGATGTAATATTGCGCGTGGCGCGGATGGAGGCCCGACGAGGAATCGACGGTCTGCGAAACGGTGCCGGACGGTTTCACGCACGTGATGCAGGTCGAAGGCGTGATGCCGAACCGCGCGGCGTATTCCCGGTTTACCTCGAGCGTGTAATCGCGGATTTTCCGCAGGACGTATTCATTCCGTACGGCCGGGCAATCCCATTGGCCGGTGATTGAAACGCCGAGCAGCCGCTCAGCTTCGCAGTGCTGTTTCCATTCCTTGGAAAGGTAGGGGAAATTGGTGAGCGTGGATTGGTAGGTGCCGAGGATGGCCGCGATGCGGGCTTTTTTGATCAGCGTTTCTTCAGTGTCTTCCGCCCGGGCGACTATCTCAGACAGGTTACAGAACTGTTTCGATTGCAGGATGATTTCGCCGCAGGGATTGGTGCCGAGGAGGGAAACATCGTTTTTCAGGGCTTTTAACCGCCGCGCCGGGAGCTGTTTCTGCAGGCCGCCGCGGTTGAAAAGGCCGCGTTCGCCGGATCGGCTTTTGACGAGCGAAATCCATTCTTCCATGAAGGTTTCCGCGCTTGGTTTTTCAAGATATACCGCTGAATTATTAGCCATCGAGCGCTGGGGTTCCGTGAAATAAAACTGGCCCATTTTCGCGGTGCGCATCTCCGGGCTGTCCAAATCCGAAAGTGAAATCATCGCGCTCCGACGCACGCCGCCCGCAACCACGCATTCGCCGATTTTGCAGGCGATGTCGTGCGCATCGATATCCGAAAGCCGCCGTCCCTGCTTGCTCAAAACCTTTGCGCGGGCAAAGGTGAGCGCCCGGCGCAACGGTTCCGGCCCGGAGCTTTTGCCGCCCATCGTCTTCAGGCGTGCGCCGGCCGGACGCAGTCCTGAAAAATCGAAATCGATATCCTTGCCGTCAAACCAGGTCTTGAGGCCGAGGGTCATCGCGTCGCACCATCCTTCTTTGCTGTCCGGGATCACGAAGGTCGCCAGCTTTTTGCCCGTTTGTTTTTTGATCTGCGGCAGTTTCTCGACATTCGCGCGCTCGACGCTGAATCCGACGCCGGTGCCGCTCATCGAGATGAACATGATTTCGGCAAAATCTTCCAATTTCTGGATGGCGATGAAGGAACAGTTGTAGGCCGCGATGTTGTTCGTTCGCGCCGCCTTGCCTGCAAACTGCAAAAGGCGCATGGAGGGCATCGCTTCCTGTTTGAGGATCGCTTCGCGCACTTCCGCATATTCGGTATCGGTGAGCTTCCCGCCGAGGTTCTCTTTCATAAAGTTCACGTAGCGGTCCACGGTTTCGATCCAGGTCTCGCGGCGGCCTTCTTCTTCAATCCAGTTTGAATAGGTGCGGTAGTAAACGAATTCGGCGAGCGGGTTCCGGAAGAATTTTTTGCTTTCATCCGCCAGCTGTTTGACGTTCGCCGGGATCTCGCGCTTGCGTTCGCGGATCTGTGCGCGATCGTTGCGGTAGAGGATGTATGCCTTTGCCGTTTTCGCGTAATCCATTACGATGAGCGCAGTTTCGACGGCGTCCTGGATCTGTTCGATGGTCGGGATGTGTTCCGCGGGAAATTTTTTATTCAATTCGAGCACCGCCTGCTCCGCGACCTTCACCCCGTCATCCCGCGAACCTTCGCCCGTGACCGTCATCGCTTTCGTGATAGCGTTCACAATGCGGTGATCGTCAAATTGCACGATCCGTCCGTCCCTTTTGCGCACCTGAACAAAATGATTTTTGGAAAAAATCATGTAGAAATGTTTTTTTCTTATCGCCTCACTGAAAATACCTTGTCCATTGTGGTTGTCTTCCCCTCCGCGAGCGGAGTTCCGTATCTTGGACCAGATTTTTTCAGTGTCGCGACTCAAAAAATAAGGTTTATATTTTCGACTTTCTAATTTTACCATCGAGGGCAACTGAGAACTGTGAATAACATCCTTTTCTTTCCGGACCCCGGCCCGGAAACAGATTTTAAAGGGAATTTTTCGTTTCTCCAACCAAAATATTGATTTTTGTAAAGTCATTTTCTTACGAAGCCGGGCATTTTCCCATTCCCCGGGCTTTCTTCATTTCTTTTTCAGAAATATTCAGAAAAAATTTATTTTTTTGTTATCAAAAATTTAACTTGATTATGGTATTTTCCCCGAGGGGGGATTTAAGAGATTAAAAAATTATTAAATTTAAATTAATTTTTTCTAAAAATTATCCAAACATCCGCAATCTCACGGTAAATTCATTGTCATTCAGGTTTTATATAAGAAAAAGTCGGAAAAAATCTGGAAAAAAATAAATAAAATATGAAATGCGTCATACTAGCTGCGGGCGAGGGAATGCGGATGCGGCCGCTCACGCTCGAAACCCCGAAACCGATGCTTGCGATCGACGGCCGGCCGATTTTGGAACATCTTATCGATTCTTTGCCGGGCGAAATTGATGAGGTAATCGTGGTTGTCGGTTATTTGCGCCATCAAATCCAAAGTTATTTCGGTTCGCGCTATCGGGACCGGCGGATTGAATACGCGGTTCAGCAAAAAAAGGAGGGTACCTACCGCGTGCTCGAACTTTGCCGGCCGTTTTTGGACGACGAACGGTTCCTGTTACTTTATGCGGACGACTTGCACGGGCGCGACGGGTTGAGGATATGCGTGGAAAGCGGGGAGTACTGCATGTTGGTCTCGGCGGTTTCCGATCCGCGCCGGTTCGGGGTGGTGGAGGTGGATGGCCATGGCAGGATCCTGAACATCGAAGAGAAACCGGAACGGCCAAAATCGAACTTGGTACTGCCCGGGCCCATCGTGCTCGATAAGACCATTTTCCATTACGGTGCGCGGCCGCACGCAAACGGTGAATTTTATCTCACTGACAGTTTGGCGCAGATGGTCGAGGCGGGCTATCCGATGTTCGCCGTGCGATCGAATTTTTGGCTGCCGATCAATACACCGGATGATCTCGCGAGGGCGAGAGCGGCGATAGCGCCGGAACGGGTCGGGCAGGAAGTCGGTTAGGCGGTGTGCGCGCGGCTGCGGCCTTGGCTGCCGCGAAGATGCGAAAGGACCGGAGATGACACGCGGGTACAATTCCGCTACACTGAATTCCATGATTGGATTTTCCATCCGGAAGAGATCAAGGCGCTCCCGGGCGAGATTGGGAATTCTCAAGACTCCCCATGGCGAAGTGGAGACTCCTTCTTTGGTTCCTGTCGCAACGAACGCCACCATCAAAACTTTGCGGAGCGATGAAGTGCTCGAAACCGGCGCGCAGCTTTTGATCTCGAATACCTATCATTTGCATCTGCGTCCCGGCGAAAATGTTTTGAAACAGGCCGGCGGAATCAATAAATTCATGCGTTGGCCGAAGCCGACGATGACCGACTCAGGCGGTTTCCAGGTTTTCAGCCTGGGGTTCGGCCGCGACTTCGGTGTTGGAAAAGTCGGCGGCATTTTTCCGGGCAAAATAGAGCGTGCGATCGAAAAAGGCAACCAGCCGAAATTTTTGAAGATCACGCGCGAGGGCGTCCGCTTCAAATCGCCGATCGACGGCCGGGAATTATTCCTCGGGCCGCGCGAATCTATCGCCATCCAGGAAAAAATCGGCGCCGATATCATGTTCGCCTTCGACGAATGCACGCCGCCCGGCGCCACGCGTGAATATATTGAGCATGCGCTTCATCGTACGCATGCCTGGGCGAGGACCTGTCTCGAAGCGCGGAAATCGAAGCAGGCGCTCTATGGCATCGTGCAGGGCTCGCATTTCCGCGACTTGCGCGAATCGAGCGCGCGATTCATCAACGCGCAAGAAGGGTTCGACGGTTTCGGCATCGGCGGCGATTTGGGCGAATCGAAAACGGGCACGCGGAATGTCCTGCAATGGGTTCTGCCGCTGCTCGACGAAAAGAAGCCGCGCCACTTGCTCGGCATAGGCAGGATCGAGGACATCGAGCTCATTATAAAGGAGGGAGTGGACACGTTCGATTGCACGGTGCCGACCCATTACGCGCGGCGGGGGATTGCGTTTGTGAGCCCAAGAGCTGCCCGCAAGGAAAGTTCTCAGAGCCGTTTGGACCTTAACAAGATTTTTTTTCTCAAGGATCAAAAGCCGCTCGACCGCGCGTGCGGCTGTCTCGTTTGTCAAACCTATAGCCGCAGCTATATTGCGCATCTTATCCGCGCGCGCGAGATAACCGGCGGCGCGTTGCTCACCTTCCATAATTTATATTTCTTCAATCAGTACGTCGCCAAGGTGCGGGAGAAGATTAAAAAGGGATTAATTTAAGAATAACGGGCGAGGGAATGGTTCCAATATGCCCGCGACCTCGAAACAAAAAATCCCAGCCGCATGGCCGGGAAAAAATTTGTTTCTAATCGGGTTCGATTCCCAGACTTCTGAGGAATAAATTATCCTGCAGGTTCCCCTGCAATTTACGAGTTTTTCTCGATTGGCGTTTTCGGCCGTTGTTAATGGCAAGCGGCACGCTCACATTCTTGTCGGTGGCGGTTGAATATTCCACCAAAAAAGAAACATCAATGCCCGTCGCTTTTGCTTTGGCGATCTTTCTGCGGAGAGCGCCGTTGCTTTTGTTGTTTATGAGCGATTCGAGCCCTTGATGGATTTTAAGAATTGCGGGAGGGTGTCGGTGATTCTCTTGTTCTGGCGCGTCCGGCTCGCCGTTTGATTCTTCGGCGTCTGACTGCGCGACGAGGACTGCGGTCAGGTCAAGCATTAAGCGGAGGCTATTCCGTCGAATTTCCGTATTGAGCGCCAGCCATTCCCTATCGGTTTTCAGGAACCGTTCGATAATACGGCTAGCTTCCTCAAGGTAGGGGTGTGAACCAAGTTCGTCCATATTCAATTCCTTTCACCGAAGCTGATTTCAGTGTAGCAGATTTTCCGGTTGATGGTAAAATTCTTTTTGCGATAGTATTTAAAATTTTGCCAAATGAAAATTTGGTTATGGATTCAGCAATACATTCCGGACCGCGGATCAATCCCTGAATAGCGGGATGAACCTACTGGATCATCTCCTCATTTTTCAGTTCTTTGCGGTTTGCTTTCCGGAAAAGCTGCTTCAAGGTGCCGATGTACTTCGGTTCGAAGATGAAACTGATATTGCGCGAGCCGGCGAAAATCTCGACGTCATCGGGAAGATGGAGCCGGCGTTTCAATTCCGGGAGGTGTGGCAGGAGGGCGTCGATGATGCCGGGTTCTGCGTGCGGCGTTTCGAATTCGAATTCCGGTTCGGCGGCGAGCGTTTCGAGCGGCATCAGGTCGGCTTCGCGGAAAAGGTAGATGGTGTTCCGGTTCGGCGCGTAAACGCCGTTTATGATGCGCGCGAAAAACCGCTCCTCATCGCGGCCGCCGTCTTCGGCGGGGATCCATCCTTCATTGCGGAACCATGCGGTATGCGAGCGTGTCCATGGTTCGGCTATGAAAATTTTGTTGCCCTTGATGCAAAAGAGCCGTTCGGTGTTCAGGAAGTTTTCATCGAGATCCTCGGGTTGCGGTTGCTTCCCGGTTTCCCGATGGCGCATGGCGCGGGAATTCATGATAAGATCAACCATCGTCCGCTTCCTCGTCTTCGTCGGCTGCGAGCACGAGATCCCCTTCGCGTACCGGTTTTTCCACTTTTATGCCGACTTCCTGATCCCGTTCCGCCCAGGTGATCTGATGGTGGTTGTATTCCATCGAGGCAACCGGTTCCGAAAAATCGGTATGCTTGCCGCTGAAGTGCAAATGCTCGCCGAGCACAAGCCCTTCATTAAGCTTCACGATGGCAACTCCGATGTGGTTATAAAAATGCGTGACTTTGCCGATGAGCCGGGGTTTGGCTGTGGTGGTCATGGTTATACATATTGATTCGACCTTTAAATGGCGAAAAACCGCCTTGCGCGGTGTTTTGGAGAATTCAAACCTTGTTATTAAAATACAGATTTAAATGAAAAAAGTCAAGTAAAATGGTGCATTTCTGGTGGATTAAAAGTGGAAAACCTCCGACGGATCGGAGGTTTGTATAAAGTGGTCGGCTAACGACCATGATAAAAGAGCTGGAGTTACGATCGGGTGCGGACGTGCGGTAATATGAAATTGGAAAAGGACTTTATGAACCTCGGATGTTCTCTTCGGAGAACATTCTTCAGTTCAATCTTATCTTAGCGCGCAAATCCGGATCGTCAAGGGACAATGTGGATAAATTAATCGGGGCTTCATGAAAAGATGGTAGGATCATCAGATTATGGTCGATAAAATAATAAATTTTTATTGAGTTTGGAACGATAAGACAAAAACTATGGATCCAGTGGTTCATTTTGAGTTTCCGACAGCGGATCGGGAACGGGCTAAAAAATTTTATTCGGCGGTTTTTGGGTGGCAGATGCAGGAGACGGGACCGGAAATGGGAAATTATATCGTGGTTTCGACGGTGGAAGCGGATTCTAATGATCCGATGAAGCGGCCCAAGAAGCCGGGCGCGATCAATGGCGGTTTTTACGGCCGATCGGATGAGGATCCGTGGCGCCAGCATCCGTCGGTGGTGATTGCGGTGCGGGATTTGGAGGAGAGCATGAAGAAGATAGTGGCGGCGGGCGGCAAGCTGCATGGTGAGGCGATGGATATTCCGGGAATCGGTCGGTATGCGTCGTTTATGGATACGGAAGGGAATATGGTGAGCGTGCTGCAGCCCAAGATGTAGGGGATACGGATTCCCGTTTTGCGTCGTCTGTCGGACTTAGGACCGCTCGAAAATTTTCTGCGCCAGGGCTGGAATATTTTTGAGACGGGTCCTAATTGATTTTCGTTATTTTCCATTCCTGCTTTCCGCGGGCTGTTTTGATTTCGGCAATATCTCCTTCCTTTTTGCCCACGAGTGCCGCGCCGAGCGGGGATTTATGCGAAATAATGCCTTCGCTCGGATTGGTTTCGAGCGTGCCGAGGATTTGATAGGTCCGCCGTGCGCCGTTTCCGCTTTTGATGGTAACCGTCGAACCAAGTTCCACTATTTGCTTGTCGCTTTTTCCTTTTTGTCCGATCTTGATCTCCACCGCATTTTTCAGCTGCGCTTCGATCGTCCATATCTGCCGCTGGGTCCGGCGCAGTATCCCTTTGGCCTGTTTGTAGGCGTCGTTTTCCGAGCGGTCGCCGAAGCTTGCCGCGTGTCCGGCTTCCGCCGCGAGTTCGGGCAGTTCTTGTTTGAGCCGTGCGAGTTTGGCTTTGAGCCGCGCGATGCCGGTGGCGGTCAGATAAACCGGTTCTGGTTCGGCTGGCGGATTTCTTCTTGGCATATTTAAATTTTACGGCATCTGCTGTCCAAAGGGTATCGGATGCCGTAAAATTACTCCATGTCCTTTGCCGTGCTTGCGCACCTTATCGAGACCTACCGCTATTGGATTTTCATTCCACTCGCTTTTCTTGAGGGGCCGATTGTTTCTTTTGTCGCGGGCACGCTGGCTTCGGTCGGCTATTTGAATATTCCGCTTGCGCTTTTGGTTCTTTTTGGCCGCGATATCATCGTGGACAGCGCTTCTTATTTCCTCGGCCGTTTCGCCGAGCACCTGGCAGTGACGCGGTGGCTTTTGGGGAAACTGGGCGTTTCGGGCGCGATGATCGATGATGTGCGGCGGCAGTGGAATGAGCATGGCGCGCGGACGATGTTTGTGAGCAAGTTGTCCTATGGGGTTTCGGCGGCATTCTTGGTGGTTGCGGGAATGGTCGAAATGCCGTTCCGGAATTTTTTGAAATATGCGGCGCTTGTTGCCGTGACGCAGTACGGCATTTTATTTTTCCTCGGTTACTTTTTCGGCATCCAGTTCGGGTCGCTCTACGCGATCCTCGATAATATCCAATTCGTGATTGCCGGCATCGGTCTTTTCGCGGCGGCGTATTATCTCCTGAGGAGTTATTTGCGGCGGAGGATGCTGGCCGCCGATAGCCATACCTGAACGGCGGTTAGGATAACGGAATAAAAAGCAGGCGGGAGTTGGCCGCCTGCGGGACGATGGTGCTGTTGGTTTCAGATCCTAATATGAAACGGCGAGATCGGACGGATTTTGGGGGTAATCTCACCGTCCACCGGGAACGCTCCAAGGCGAACTTCATTGCCTGTTTCTTCGAGTATGCGGGACATCTTGTCGACCGCGCCCGGGCATTTCGTGAGGATTCCCATCAAATCCTCGTTTAAGGATTTGATTAGGGAAATCAATTCGCTCCGATTCATTTCACTCCTCCTTTCGGGGTGTAATTCTGGACGTAATTACATTTTCTTTGTGAAATTTGTCAAACCGTTGGCCGGGATGGCGGAAATTTGTTAAACTTTTTCCCATGACCATTGATGAATTCCAAAAGGCGGACCTGCGGGTGGCGACTGTCATTGCGGCGGAAAAAGTAGAGGGATCCGAAAAATTATTGAAACTCCAGCTTGATGTCGGCGAACCGCGGCAAATTGTTTCGGGCATTGCCAGGCAGTACGCGCCGGAATCGCTGGTCGGCAAGCAGGTGATCATTATTGCAAACCTGGAACCGCGCATAATGATGGGACTGGAGAGCAACGGCATGCTGCTCGCGGCGCACGGGGAAAATGGCGAGCCGGTGGTTCTCGGAGTTGAACGGGAAGTGCCGCCGGGAAGCAAGATAAGTTAACGGTTGCATCAAATAAAAAAATCATGAACAAAACAACATCGCTCGTTCTTTTCGCTATCATCGCGGTTGCCGTCATCATTGGAGCGGTTTGGTACAGCGACAATTTCCTGCAGGGCGCCGGTAATTCGCCCGTTGGAGCCGAGATTACGGCAGGTGCGCCGGGCGCGAACGTTCAAGCTGCGACAACAACAAATTCTACAAGTTCAACCACTACTACTATGAACCAATCAGCCAACGGTTTGATCATTAATGACCTGACGGTCGGGACGGGCACGGTTGCGGAGAATGGCGAAACCGTCAGCGTGCTTTATACCGGCACCCTGGACAACGGGACCGTTTTCGACGCTTCGTCAAAGCACGGGAACCAGCCATTCAGCTTCACGCTCGGCGCGGGCCAGGTTATTAAAGGATGGGATCTGGGCGTTTTAGGGATGAAGGTTGGCGGCAAGCGCGAACTCACGATCCCGCCGGATTTGGGCTATGGCAGCCAGGGAGCCGCAGGCGTCATCCCGCCGAACGCGACTTTGCATTTCACGGTGGAGCTGCTCTCAGTGAATGGGAACCAATAATTTTGGGATCCAGATTTTAGATCGTGGCAGGCCGCATGGTCTGGTATAATTGGAAAGTGGATTCTTCCCGCTCCGGCCAGGCATTTCTTGCCCTGACGCTCCTCATCAGCGCCATTGTCATTGTGGTTGGTGCCACTATCGCCTTCATCACCATTGCTTTCATCGACAGCAGCTACGGGTTGCAGGCGGCCGGACAGGCCAATGCTGCGGCTCTGAGTGGGGTTGAAGATGCCGCATTGAATCTCGAACGTTATGGCCTCGCCTGGAATCCCGGACCATCGAATACCTACACGCTGTCGCTTCCCGCCGGCTCCGCAACAATCACATTTACGCCGGATTCTCCGACTCCGGATTTGGCAACCGTCGTTTCCGCGGCGGTCGTGCAGAATCGCACGCAGAAGATCCGGGCCGTGTTTGCCGTGAATCCGACAACGGGGCAGGTGGCGCTCGTGTCAGCCGATAAAATCCAGTAAAATCATCTTTGCCTGAACATGAAACTTTCCTCCATTTCCGAAAAGATCCTGAACACCTTCCGCGTCAAGCAGATGACGGGAGGGCTTGAGATCACCGACCAGGTGATGCGGCTTGGCATTGCGGAGGGCAGCGCCTGGCAATTTTATGCCGTGCGCATGGAACCGGGCATTTTGGAAGGCGGCAAGATCAAGGATCGCATCCGGTTTTTGGAATATTTGGCGGCGTTGAAGGCGAAAGTCTTCGGCAAGCCGGATCCGAAGAACAGAAAAAAACTCCACGTAACGGTTGCCTTGGGGGAAACGGCGATGTTCAACCAGATTTTCAGTTTACCGTTCATCAAAGGCGAAAACCTGGAGCAGGCGGCAAAACTCAACCTGCAAATGTCCTCGCCCGCGGATTTCGCGCAGGTATATTCCGGGTGGCAGATCGTGAAGCAGGACGAGAGCCAGGCGCGCGTTGAGCTCCTGGGCGCGTTTACCGACCGCGTGCTGATCGATGACTTGGTTGCGGCGCTCTTTGAAGCGGGCTATGTGGCCATCAGCATCGAATCAAAAGCCCTCGCCCTCGCGCGGCTTCTCAGGGAGCAGGGGCGCGGCATTGATATGGGCGCTCCTTATATTATGGTGGGAGTGGACGATGCAGGGCTCGATTTTCTCATTATCCGCGGCGGCCAGCTTTATTTTGAATATGCGAACGTGTGGCGCGACCTGCAAAGCGAGGATGGCACTATTCCCGCGGAACGGTTCCAGGAATCACTCGAGACGAGCCTCCGCCAGGTGATGAATTTCTATCTCCAGCATTGGGAAGGGCGGGTGGAGGGCGTCATCGTGAGTTCCGGCGTTTTTATGTCGGAGATTGAGCGTGCCGCGGAGGACGCGCTTTCCCTCCAGGTTTATTCGCTTTCGGCCATGATGGGGGACAGGATAGCGCCCGAATGGTTTGTCGCTTTCGGTACGGGTCTCCGGAGCCAATACGCGCGGAGCAAAGATCATGAAATCACCCTGCTTGGCGAAGAGGCGCAGGAAACGTATGAGAAGGACCGCATCTTGGGGTTTGCGGAGTTCTGGCGCTTTTTCATCCCGACCATGCTCGTGATATTGGTGGCTCTTTTCGGTTTGGCCAATTTCATTTTTAGTCGTATCGATGCCGGTTTGCCGAGGCCAAGGGTTGGGCCGTCGCCGCAGGCAGGAGATATAGCGGCATTGCAATCGCAGGCGGCCGCTTTCAACCAATCGGTTGCCATGATTGCATCGATTGAAAACGGCAGCCAGCCGAAATCAGCCATTCTTGATGCCATTGCGTCCGCCGCTGCGGCGAATGGCGTGGTTCTTTCGCGGGTATCGTATCCTTCCGCAGGCGCGCCGGTTTATGTTGCCGGTACTGCGGCGTCTTCTTCGGCCATTTTGGATTTCAAGGCAGCGGTAGCTTCGGACACGCAATTTTCATCCGTAGATTTGCCGCTGGCCGGGATCCAGAACGTGGGCGGAAATTATGCGTTTTCCATGACTGCGGAAGTAAAGGAGTAAATTCCGTATCCAGGGTCAAGCTTGGGTTGAGAGGATCGCTGCAATTTTCCCAAAAACATCTTCCAATATTTTCCGGTCTTTCGGTTTGATCTGCTTCAGCACGAACTCTTCGGCTTTTTGCCTCCGTTCCCCGTTTTTCGTCTCCTGCTCCCTGATTCCGATTTTAATCCTTCCGAATTCTTTCGTTCCCAGGTGATCGATGACGGACTGCACGCCTTTGTGGCCGGCTGAGTTTTGCCCGCGGGTGATTTTGAACTCGCCAAGGGCGAGATCGCTGTCGTCGTGGATGATTGTCAGGTTTTCCGGTGCGGCGCGGAATTTTTTCAGGGCTTCTTTCGCGGCCAATCCCGATTCATTCATAAAGGTGAGGGGGCGGATAAGGATGAGGGTTGGGAGGCGAGCAGGGAGGGGCGAGGAATAATCGAACAATTTCTTATGCGTTTTCCAGCCATTCTCCATTCTCCATTCTCCATTCTCCAGTTTCTGCGCCAAATGCTCCACCGCCAAAACGCCCGCATTATGGTAGGTATTTTCGAACTCGGCGCCCGGATTGCCGAGTCCGATGATGATTTGCGGCCCTTTCTTCATCTTGCTTATTATATATTAGTCCTTATAATTGTGGTAAACCCGCGGGACATTTACCATTTTCAATTTTCAATGGATTTCATAATTTAAGCGTGCCGGTCGGAAATTGCATCATTGGAATTTATTGAAAATTGAAAACTATGCGCAAATTTTTCTCCTCGCTTCTTGAAGTCCTTGAAATCGCCCTCATTGCGGTGGTGGCGGTCTATTTGGTCAGGACATTTTTAGTCCAGCCATTTTTGGTTTCCGGTACCAGCATGTACCCCAATTTCCAGAACGGCGACTACCTGCTTGTGGATGAGCTCACGTATCGTTTCCGGTCGCCGGAACGCGGCGAGGTTGTCGTATTCCACGACCCGCAGGATTATTCGACTTATTTCATCAAGCGCATTATCGGATTGCCGGGAGAGAAAGTCGTGATCAGCAGCAACGCGATAACGGTTTTCGACAAACAGGATCCGAAAGGGTTCGCGCTTGACGAATCCTACCTGCCGTCGGGGACGCCGACCGCCATCGACAGCTGCAACGGCGGTTTGCTCTCGGGCGGAACGTGCACTTACGCATTATCTTCGAGTTCCTATCTTGCGTTTGGCGACAACCGGCCGTTCAGTTATGATTCCCGGAGCTGGGGGCCGCTGCCGACGGGCGATATCGTGGGGCTGGTGCGGTTGCGGTTGTGGCCCCTGAACGCGATAACGGCTTTTGCGGCGCCGAAGTATTGAAGAACCCATGGATAAGGAAAAAATAAAAGAAAAGAAGATAACGTTCCAAGCACCCCGCGGCATGCACGACATCCTGCCCGCCGACGAGCCATATTGGGAACGGATTGAAAATGCGGCGAAACAGCTTGCGCGGACTTATGGTTTCGGCCGCATCGAGACGCCCATCCTGGAATTCGCCGACCTTTACAAGAAGACGGCCGGCGAGGAAAGCGATGTCGTGGAAAAGGAAATGTATGTTTTAAAAACGAAGGGCGGTGATGTCCTCGCATTGCGGCCGGAATATACCGCCGGCGTTTCGCGGGCGTACCTTGAGCACGCGATGAGCCGGATGGGGCAGCCGCAAAGGCTTTCTTATTTCGGGCCGTTATTCCGCCATGAGCGGCCGCAGCTCGGCCGGTATCGCGAGTTCACCCAGCTCGGATTTGAAGTCTTGGGCGGCGTGAATGATGCGATTTACGATGCGGAGGTCATCACGATTGCCTGGGACCTGCTTTCCGAACTCAAGATCAAAAACCCGCTCATTAAGATCAACTCGATCGGCTGCCGCGTCTGCCGCCCCATCTATAAGAAGCAGCTTCAGAATTATTACCGGAACCATGAACGGGAACTTTGCGAAGATTGCGGCCGGCGGCTCAAGAACAATCCGCTGAAACTTTTTGACTGCAAAAACGCGCAATGCCAGCCGTTCAAGGAGAAGGCGCCGAATTTCTTGGACAAGCTTTGCTCGATGTGCACGACGCATTTCAAGGAGGTTTTGGAATATCTCGAGGAGGTCGGCATTCCGTACGAAGTGGATCACCGCTTGGTGCGCGGGCTTGATTATTACAACCGCACGGTGTTCGAGATGTTTGCCGATGGCAAGGAAGAAGAGCTTGGGGCGTTGCCTGCCGGCGGCCGGTATGATTATCTGATGGAAATGATCGGCGGGCATCTTACGCCTGCGGTAGGTTTTGCGGCCGGGGTGGAGCGGCTCATCATGGTGATGAAAGCGAAGGAAATCGTGCCGAACGGGAACCGCCTCCAGAAGAGGGTATTCCTCACGCACGCGGGCGACACGGCGAAGAAAAAAGCGTTTTTGCTGCTGCGCGACCTGAGGAAGGCGGGCATTGCGGTTTCCGAGGCGCTTGCGAAGGAATCGCTGAACGCGCAGCTCCGGGCGGCCGATAAGGAGGGCATCGGCCTTGCTCTCATCCTTGGCCAAAAGGAGATTTATGAGAAGAGCGTCATCATCCGGGATCTGAAGACGGGATTGCAGGAGTCGGTGCTGTTGGATAAAATAGTGGAGGAGATTAAGAAACGTTTGAAATGATAGCTTTCATTTCAAACGTTTCTCAATTTCTAATTGACCTAATTTCTAATTGACCTAAAAAATGACCCAAGCGATCAATTTTAATGTCTAAGGGCGCTTTGGGATTTAGAATGCATCGATTGGGTCATTGATTAGATCAATTAGGTCAATTAGAATAATTAGAATAATTTCACTCCCATGGATTGTTTCTTCTGTAAAATCGCGAATAAGGAAGTGCAAACGGCTGTCATCTATGAAGACGAAAAGACGATGGCATTCCTCGACATCCATCCGAGCGCGCCGGGGCATGCCGTGGTCATTCCGAAATTTCATGCGGTGACGATTTTGGATTTGCCGGATGCGGAATTGGAGCCGCTTTTTTCAACGGTGAAAAAAATGGCGGCGCTTTTGAAGGGGGCGCTCGCGCCGGATGGCATCACGATCGGCATGAACCAGGGGCGGGCGAGCGGGCAGGAAGTTGATCATTTGCACGTGCACCTAATTCCGCGATGGCACGAAGACGGGGGGAGGGCGATCCAGTCGGTGGTGAACAACAAGAGCGGGGAATCGGTTGAAGAGGTCAAGAACAAAATACTGGAGGCGCAGAAGAACAAGTAGCGGCCGGAAACGGCTGCGGCATTTGGAGCCGCTTTGCGCGTAATGACATCCGATGTCTCTGTCGACAACGGATGTCTTTTGCCTGCTTCGAATGGTTTCGGGAATAAAAACGGTGCTTCTCGCAGGACGGCGCCAGCTTATAAAGATTCGCGTATGCAAGAATGTCCTAATACGGTTTTAAAGTGGAGTCGATTTGAAGCTGGCGGGGTGTCGGTTGATTGGCCTGAGCTCACGCGAACCCGGGGAAAAAGTCGGTTTTGATCTGCTTTCTCGGTACGCCCATGCGGTGCAATGCCGCTTCAAACGCAACGACCATGCTGCGCGGGCCAGACAAATAGAACACGCGCTCGAGGTGATCGGGAATCTGTTTGGCGATGAAAGCGGGATCGAGCCGGCCTTCGGCGTAAACGGCCTTCAGGCCGATTTTTTGTCCGGCTTCTTCAAAAATTTCCCGATAGGCGAATCCATCGCCGGTTTGCGCCGCATAGATCAGGACGACCGGCCGTTTTTCGCCGCGATCCGACAGGTATTTCGCCATGCTGCGGAACGGCGTGATGCCGATGCCGCCGGCGATGAACGCCAATTTTGTTTTCTTATCCCTTGGCAGCGTGAAATCGCCCGCAAGCTGGCCGGCCATGATCTCATCGCCGGGTTCAAGTTCGCGCAGCCGTTGTTTGAAACTGCTTGAGGGTTCGTAGAATTTTACGCCGAGTTGCAGGTCCGGTTCGGTAGGGGACGAGGCGATCGTAAAGTAGCGCCGGTTGCCCCGCAAATCGGTTTTTTCGTGGCCGAGCGTCCATTCCATATATTGTCCCGGCCTGAATTTGATCGGCTTCGGCAGTTCGAACGTGAAATGGTAAATGTCTTTGCCGACTTCGCTTTTTTCTTTCAACCTCACAAGATATTTTTCTTTAGGACTGAAGAGCCAGGAAAAGACATTACCGGCGAGGAGCGCCAGCTCCGGCGTCGAATAGACCGGGCCGAAGTGGATGGCCGGCGCGAAGAGGAAACCGGTGAAAAGCCCGTACGCGATCCGTTTATCGCGCGTCGGCGGCGTCGTCAGCGGTTCGGTGAGCATTATCGAAGCGAAAAAGAAAATAGGCGTATGGAGCGCCATTTTTTGGAGCGTTCCCAGCGGATCGAACTGGTTGGCGGTGAACGCGGCGGAAACGGCGGCGGCGCCAAGGAATGCGAGGACGAGATCGAACCGCTGTATCTTGCGGACGACCAGGAATCCGCCGGCGAGGACGAATGCCATGAGCGGCAAATTACCGCCGACCCACCAGCTGGCGGACTGGCCGATGGTGAATGCGGTTAGGGCGACGGCGAACGCGGCCGGGTTGAAGAGGTGTTTTTTCCGGATGGCAAGGATATATTTCGAAGCCATCGCGAGGATGGCGGTCCAGGCGAGGAAGATGATGCCGTTCAAATCGGTCCAGAAGATCGGGGTAATGATGAGCGCCAAGATGAGTGCCGTGATGTATGCCGATTCGGAATTGGTCTGGGTTTTGAATGCTTCGGCAAAGATCTTGTTCGTGATCAGGGCGATTACGATCAGCGCGCCGGTCGAGAAGGCGAGCGCGAACGGGCTGTAGGGGAGCCAGCCAATCGCGCCGAAAATTCCCGCAATGACGAGCAGGATGATCAGATAGTACAGCACGAGGCGGTACATCGTGATTTTATTCAACAGCTTATCAATAAAGCTTAGCATGCGTTTGGTTTTGATTTTGCCGATGGCGCAAGGCGGAGTGGAGGATGGAGGATGGAGAATGGAGAATGAAGAATGGAGAATGGATAATGGAGAATGAAGAATGGAGAATGAAAACCTTTTTCTCCATTCTATATTCTTCATTCTGCATGCCTTCCAAACCCGCTCGTCATGGTCGCTATCCCTTCACGGTCGATCATATATCCTTCGAATCCCGGCAGCTGTTCGATGAAACCTATTCCGGCGGCACCCATGGCAAATGCAGCGGTTGCAAATCGGTCGGCCTCATAAACATTCGGGCCTATTACCGTTAAGCTTACCACGGGTGGATTTCCAGCTTCCAGCTTCCGATTTCCGGTTTTTTCCTTCGGATTATAAATGTGGTCGCCGCGGATATAGGTTCCGGACGTCGCGATGCCGCAGTCGGTCAGGCAAATTTTTTTGACGATTTCGTCCTGCTTGAAAGGATTCCGGATGCCGATGGTCCATTTGCCCCATGTCCCGTTCTCCGTCCTTTGTCTTCCCCGGATTTCTATGTCGCCTCCTGCATCAACGTAAAAATTTTTGAACCCGTCGCGTTCCAAAATCTGCGCCGCCTGCCAGATCGCCCAGCCCTTCACGATGCCGGATGGATCATAAAAATCGCCGATCCAATCTTTGCCGAGATCTTTGGCGCCTTGGTTTGATTTCCTTTTAATGTCAAAATATCCGTCCGTCAGCCGCTTTGTTTCTTCCGCCAATCGGAAAATAGTCTGCATATCCTCGCTCCATGTCCCTCGCTCCATGTTTCCTCGGTTGATCGCCATGATTTCACTTGTCTCTTTATAGGTGCTGAATTTTTCATCGATGTACGCGAAATAATCAAAGATCTTATTGATCTCCGCTTGGATGGCGCGGCCGTCGGCTATTTCAACCGTGACCGGCATGCCCATAAGGATGCGAGTGGATTTCATGGGTCAGAGCGAGGAACAAGCAAGAAAAGCATGAAGAGCTTTACTCCTTTTTGCTCCTCATCATTTTGCTTGCGCCAAAGCCGCCGCGAGCGACTGTTGGAATGCCTGCGAGGTCTGCGTCGCGCCCGAAACGATATTCACGTTCGCGCTCTGCGATTGGATGGCTTCCTGTCGGAGCTGCGGCAACGCGATTTGGCTTACCTCAAGCGAATGGCCGCTGTCACTTGGATAAACGGGAAATTGAACATCGGCCAATTTACCGCCCTGGACGACCGCCACCACCTGGAGATTGCCGTAAAAAGCGTCTGTCACCGGCCCGATGTAGTTGCCGTTTTTATAGAGGCCGGTTGAGGCCGGTGATGGCGCCGGTTTTGGCGCAGGAGGGACGGTTGGTTTGCTTGCAACCGGCGTGTTTTGAACCGGGGCGCCATCGTCGCCGGATTCATTTTCGCCGTTATTCTCGGAAATGCCGCCGCCGATTGCATTCTGGTTCGGCGTCGAACCGGCCGGAACGGTTGTCGTTACGGCGGCGCCAGAGCTCGAACCGCCAGTCGAGAGGGGAGAAGCGATGGTAGCCGAATTTTGTTTATTGAGGGCTACATAGAAGACGAAAAGCAATATGACAGCCAGGGAAACAAGGTATTTTTTCATGGTTCGGTTGGCGATTAATTTGCCGGTGATTTTAGATTTATACGATAATCCGGGTGATTTTGATTCAGGAGGGAGTCGACGTGCTCGTCCGCGGGATAGGATTCCGTGCGAAGAAAAAAAAGAATTGAAACTGCCAGATTGGGAGTAATTTACGGGATAAATCAGGAATCTGACGCTCTAAAATCCCATTTGGTGGACCCAGGGAGAATCGAACTCCCGCCTCCGCAATGCGAATGCGGCGTAATACCACTTTACTATGGGCCCTTTTGGCGTAATGCTACCGCAAACCGGCGCTTTCGGCAAACATTTGCAGGGTGTTATAATGGAGCCATGCGTATTCTTGTGGTCGAGGACGATCAGCAAACCGGGGAGATTTTGAAAGAAAATCTTGAGGCCGAATCATATGCGGTGGACTTGGAGCAGGATGGCGCGAAGGGGCTTTACCGGGCAAAAACGAACGATTACGATTTCATCATCCTTGATAATATTTTGCCGAATAAAGAAGGTTCGGAAATATGCCAGGAACTGCGGTATAGCGGCAAAATGATGCCGATCATGATGCTCACGGTCCAGGACGAGATCAATCGGAAGGTTGGCGCTTTGAATATCGGCGCGGATGATTATCTGACCAAACCATATTCCTACGCCGAATTTTCCGCACGCGTCCGGGCGCTTTTGCGGCGGCCGAAACAGGTTGAAGGGATGCGATTGGCCGTGGATGATCTTATTCTTGATAAGGAAAAGGGGATTGTTTCCCGCGCCGGCAGGGAAATTTACCTGACCGGTAAGGAATTCGCTTTACTTGAGTATCTTATGAAAAATCACGGACGGCTCGTTACGCGCGGCATGATTTTGGAGCACGTTTGGGATAATAATGGCGACCTATTTTCAAATACCATCGAAACCCATATTCTTCGGCTGCGCCGGAAAATCGACCTTCGTAATAAGCGCCGACTTATCCACACTGTGCCTGGCAGAGGGTATCGGATCAGCCTTGACCCATAATTTCTCAATGAAAATGGGCTTTATAGAGCGGTAAAAAAATTCATTTTTTCGTTAGAATTTTGTTATGAAAAATTGATGTCCTCTCCCGCATAATTAGTTCGCGGGTCAGGAAACTAAGTATTTGAAATGCCGGAATAATTAACTCGGATTTCACTTGGTTTCCCTGGTCGAGGCCTTATCATTTTTTCCAAACCAATGAAAGAATTACTTGAAAAAATCCTAACGCAAAAAGAATATCGGAATGCGGAAGAGGCGGAATCTTTTCTTGCTTCCCAAGATTATTTCCTCACCTGGACGGGATGAGGCATTCTTTGGCCATGGATGTTCCCTCTGAGAAAAGCGGCCGTTCTGCCTATCTTCTTTTAAAGAGAGGCATCCATGGCTTCTATGCAACGGTTCTTGCTCCGAAATCCATGGACGAGGATCGCCGCCGCCGCGAATACATCCTCAATATTATCCTTGCTGGATCGCTTGTGATGTTGGCTTTTTTCGACGCGCTCGTGTTGTATTACACGGTGAGCGAAGGTGTTGCTTATCACGAGGTCTCGTTTTGGCTATTCACCTCGATTTTCCTGTTCTTCGTTTTGCTCTACCTACTTTCAAGAAGAGGATTTCCGGTTTTCGCTTCCTATCTTTTGATTGGCGCGTATTTGGCGAGTAATACCTATGCGGCCTACCAGTGGGGCGTAGATTTGCATATCGTTGTTTTGAGTTATGCACTCATCGTCCTTATTGCGAGCATTTTGATTGGCACGTGGTTCGGGTTCGTTACGGCGGGCATCATTGCGGCCGTTATTATTCCGCTGCGTTATTTTCAGTTGACCGGGGCGATCCCTCTGCAACCGCGCGTCGATGACGTAATGGATGCGGTGACGCTCGCCATAGTCATATTCCTGATTATGACGCTCGCCTGGCTCTGGAATCGGGAACTTGGGAAATCGCTGCGCCGAGCCCATGCCTCGGAAAGTGAACTGGAAAAAGAACGCGACTTGCTCGAAATCCGAGTAGAGGAACGGACGCATGCTCTGCGGCAGGCGCAGTTTGAACGCGTGGAGCAGCTTTATCAATTTGCTGAATTTGGGCAATTGGCTTCGGGTTTATTCCACGATCTTTTAAATTTGGTGAATGCCGCATCGCTTCAGATGGAAACAAAAATTTCCATGGATAAAGCAACTGTCATGAGCAAGCGTGTGGAGCGGTTCGTGACTGCGGTTCGCCGGCAGCTTGATCGGCAAGAAGCGCAGGAGCTATTTCCGCTGGCCGAAAGCATTGAAGACGTGATTCAGTTGCTTTCATATAAGGCCATGAAGGAAAAGGTGAATATCATCTTTCCGGAGCGCGGAGATCGTTCTTTGGCCTATTTCGGAAACCCCTTCAAATTTCATCAGGTGGCGATGAACCTTATCTTCAATGCGTTGGAAGCATATGATGGGATTCCGCATGGCCGTGAGGGACGTATTATTTCGATTGAATTGAAAAGTGAAGGTGGCGCGGTGCGGTTTGCAGTCGAGGATAAAGGATCTGGCATTCCCGATGATGTCCGCAGTAAAATTTTCGAGCCGTTTTTCAGTACGAAAGAAAGCTCTAAGGGGATGGGGATTGGTTTGGCATCGGTTAAAAGAATAGTGGAAAAAGATTTTGACGGGATGATTTTCGTGGAGAGCGAAGTTGGTGAGGGTTCTCGGTTTATTGTTGTTTTCCCATGGGTCAAATAATTGTTTACCGCTTCGTGTTTTGAGGAATCCCATACTATGCCAGAAGACGGAATTTTTGCCGCCATAAAAGCGGCAATTCGGTTTATCGCGCAAAACCAAAAATCAGGCGGTGGATTTGAGAGCGTTTCGAGCGCATCTGCGGAACCATTTTCCGGCGGGACGATTTACCTGACCAATTTTTTTACTGCCAATATTCTTATTTGCTTGAATTCAATCGCAGATATCGGACGGCAATTCGAGTGGAATTTTCCCGGATTAAAACAGGTCTGTCATGATGCCGCAGATTTTCTCTTGAAACAACGGAGTTCTCGGTGGTCCTTCAATTATTGGGCCAGGGAATCATTTGAAACAAAAACATTGCCTTATCCGGATGATTTGGATGACACCAGCCTCGCACTTGCGGCTCTTTATGGGTTTGATCCTGCCTTGGTGGGCGGGTCGGGATTGGCATCATTCGTAAAAATATTAACTTGCCTCGAGGCGCACTCCGGCGGTCCTTATCGTACCTGGCTTGTTGAACCTGGTTTTCCTGATGAATGGCGAGACGTTGACCTTGTGGTAAATAGCAACATTGGCTACTTCCTTTCTTTGCTTGGTGTACGGTTGCCCGAATTGCGCGCTTGGATTGAAAGATTCATTTCAGAAGGACGGTTCGATTCGGTTTATTATCCTGGCACTCTTCAAGTCGCCTATGCCCTTGCGCGATTTTACGGACGGGGGAAGCGGGCGCGGGATGTCGTTCGGGCAATCGTGGCCGAGCGCGAAGGGCGTATTTCAAATCCATTCGAAACGGCGCTGGCTGTCTCTTCTTTCGTCGAACTTGGGTTTGCAGATAATGTTGCCCTGTGTGATCTTCGTGTTTTGGTGAAAACGGCGTGTAAAAATAATTGGAAGCCGCATGCTTTTTGTACGGATCCGGCGAAGAACGGAAAGCGATATTATGCCGGTTCTGCGGCACTTACGGCTGCTTTTGCCATGGAGGCGTTGGCAAAATATTATAGCGCAAGGCAATCGATAAGGAGTTCGGATAAAAATATTTTTGAGCATGATGTCCTCGATGCGACCAAGAAGATTGCGCAAACCCGATGCGACGGGTTGCCTCAAGACCTAAAAAGGATAGTTTTGCGGCAAATCAGATTGATTACTGACCGGGAAATTGTCATGTTGCCCTATGCGATCAAACAGGCGCTCGGGCGCCGCGGAGAAAATCTTTTGCCGCAATTTCTGGAGAGTTTGGCTTTGGCCAACCTCTATGGCTGGATGGCTTACACGATTTATGATGATTTTCTTGACGGGGCAGGAGATCCGGTATCGCTCTCTGCGGCGAATTATTTTTTACGTGAGTTAACCCTGCTCTATGCTATGAATGGAGGGAGTTCTCTTCGGTTTTATCGAGATCTGGTGAATCTTGCGGATGATGCGGATATCTGGGAACAATTACATTGCCGAATAACGCCGGAACAGGTGAATTCAATCTGTCCGACCGATCTGTCCCATCGGGCCATTTCCAACCTGGCCGATCGGAGTTTGGCGCACGCTTTGCCTGCAATAAGCATCTTGCTTACCTGCGGTTTTCCCGAGGATGGTCCGGAGATAAATCAGGTACTTTCTTTTTTTCGGCATTACCTGGTTGCCCGGCAATTGCATGATGATGCGCGTGATTGGAGGGAGGATTTGTTGCACGGACGTTTGAACAGTGTCAATGCACGGTTGCTGCGCCGATATCCGATATCCCTCCCGCATCGTATGTCGGATGTTCGGAAAGAGATTCCCGATCTCGAAAAATTATTTTGGCGTTCGGAAATAATTGCCGTAGCGGCGGATATCCGTTCTTACCTTGCTCTCGCACGGATGGCGCTTGTTTCGATTGATATTTTTGAAAACCAAGAGCCGCTTATGGCGTTGCTTGATCGGTTGGAGCGGGGGGTTCAGGAAGTGCTTGATGAGCGTGCCTTGGCTTGCGGTTTTTTGGCGCGATATGAAGGCAATAAAAACGAAGAGGCCCGATAACAGGGGCCTCGCCATTTTCAACGGAACTTTTGAAATAGCACAAGAATCGCAGCGGCGATCCGACTAAGAAAGCTATCTTTGCTGTCGGAGCTCTCCCAGCCCGGCAGCCAGATATTATCTGACAAACGCCGCCGTTTTGTTACGCACCGATGAAAGGCCATAGTAGGAACGCTGTTTTCAGTGTAGCCGTCTGGGATGAACAAAAAATAAACAGAAAATAAAAAATTTATGAACAGTCCGGTCTTATTATTCGATTAAGCCGAGCTTTTTAAGCCGGGAGCGGATGGCGCCTGGCTTCCTTTGGAAGGTTTCGGCCATGGTTTTGGTTTTTGCGCCGGCGAGGAAGAGCTTGACGAGTTCGGCGTCATCATTTTCGGTCCA
>JAGWKM010000244.1 GCA_028865305.1 Patescibacteria group bacterium
CGCAAAAAACAAGGCGCTTGCGGATTTGTATTCTCAGCCGTCAGATCAAGTGCTGCATGATTTCCGAGTGTATTTTAACAACGTTACGAGAAAACGCGGCATTCAATATATGCCGCAATATTTACAAGGCACCGTAACTCGAACAACTCGCGACTTGACCGGCGACAAGATTAAATTATTGAATTTTGTCAACGACGAATTGGCTGGCGACAAGTCTATGCAGGCCGTTTACGACGTTCGCAATCAGTTAAATGACATTGCCAACAGTTCTGAATGGCAAGGATATTCTGGCGATAAGGCCATGGCCGATGAAATTCGCAATGTTTTGGATAAAATAATTGACGAAAATACAGGCGGCCGATTGTCGGCGTTTAATAAACAATATGCCTCATTATCGGAAGGGGTGAATCTTGTTAGCAAAGGCAAAATTGGCAAGGCATTGACGGCCGATGAATCGGCGTTTGTGGACGATCTTCCAAAGACCGATCCTATAAACCTTCCGAAGAAAGTGTTTTCGTCAGAGACAAACGTAAACACCTACCGAAGAATTGTTGGCGATGATGCTTTCGTCAATGACATGGCAGCGCGATATGTTGCCTCATCGCTGAAAAACATAACAGTTCCGCAAGTGACAAAAATTCACGAGAGGCTAACCCAAAGGAATGCCGCTGCCGTCGCAAATGCCGCGAGAAAATGGCTTAGTGACGCCGAAAATTCTTGGCTCACAAATCAAGCTGGTCTTGGAAAAGTAAGAATGGAATCCGAGCGGTATGTCGATAGGCTTGAATCAAATGCCCGTCGGCAAGTTCACGAATTTGCGGCCGGTACGGTCGGACTGGCCGCTCTTGCGGAAACTTTAGGTTTCAATCCGCTGTCAATCTACCGTTGGATTATGGGGAGGCCATGATGCCGAAGTTTCTAGAAGACAAACTGAAACGAGAGTACGGCGCGAGCAGCAAAATTCCGTACAAGGTAATGAACAAAATTGGCGCGATGCGCGGGAATAAGGAAACCGCCAAAGGACGCGCCATGGCGGAAAAGCATCGGCGTGACAAACGAGGCAGGCGGTGACGGCGAAGAAGAAAAAACGTGCGGTCAATTCGGACCTTGAAAATTCGATCATGGAACTGTTGCACGAAGTGATGAACGATGACGAGGCATCCTTGACCGACAAAATGAAAGTCATTGACCGCGCGTTGAAACTGGAACAAGTACGCTTGAAGATCGAAGATGAAGAATACGGTACGGGATTTTACGATGATAATTAGAGAGGGCCAACATCATGCAAGTTACCGACATTCCGCTTGTCAGAATCGCTATCCGAGTTCTGTCGCAGCGTCTCGTCACGCTTCTATCTTTGTTTATGACTTTCGCCCTATCGGCCGTGGTCATGTACCGGCCGACGTGGGAACGCGAGGTCATGGCTGCGTTCTTTGCCGTTGCCGTGTTCCTTCCCTGTGTGCTGCATGACCGAAGGAGAGACAAGGATGAGCAAGTTAAAACCGATAACAAAAACGGACCCCAAGAATGATCCGTTGCTGTTGAGTCCGTGTG
>JAGWKM010000245.1 GCA_028865305.1 Patescibacteria group bacterium
TGCAATCGTGGATCACACAACAAGAGAAAGTGAAATGATTGGATGGATAATGCCGTTGGTTTCCGGCCTCGCATATCGGCTGCGGGGTTCGTCGTGGTTTGGAAATGATTCAACGTGGAAAGGATTGCGTATTGCCAAACTTGCGGTCGGAGCAGCACCAGTCGGCGTTGCACTTGCCATTAGAAATATTGACTGGCGTTATTGCTTGGTTGCGGTCGCTATCACGATGGCGGCGGATAGCTTGCCGCATGGCAAAGATCAGGGTGTATCTAATCTAAAGCAATCGCTGATTCTGACTATGAATGGTGTGTTAGCGACCGCCGGACCTTTCGCCGCTTTGGCGCTCTTTCAACAAGGTTCCGCAGCGATTGTTGCTATTTGTTGCGGTGTTCTAATCGCCCCAGCTTACTTAATCGGCGGCATTATGCCGGTTCACTTTAGAATCGGCCCTCTCGGCTTTGATCAAGGACCGGAAATCGGTGAGTTTCTCTATGGTGTAACGCGGACATTATTCATCTTTGGCTGAAAGGATCGGATCATGGGTTTATCGCTGTTTGTTCTTGGTATCATCGCCGGCGCGTTTGTCGTGGGGGGTGTCGTTGGCGCTTACAGCCACAAATGGCTTGCTTCGAAGGCGTCAAGCGTAGGGGTTACTCCACCGTCCAAGCTGCCGTAATCACTTTGGCAGAGTGAAAAGATTTTAGATTCTCTTTTTCTCTGCCGCCTTTGGAAGAAATCGGGATTTCCGAAAACCTGCCAACCCACTCCCCAAGCCGATCAATAACTTGATGGTCGGCGCGGTTATCGACAGCCTGCATGAATTTATAACGCGCAATCAGTCGGAAATCATTGCGATAATGTTCACAGTTCATTGTCGCTCTCCTTCGGCCAGTGTTTCGTCAATTCCCGTAGTGAAATCTCGCGTTCGATGATCTCCAACGTCTGAATTTCTTTATCGGTCAGAGGCTCGCCCTTCTCACGCTTTCCGTATGCAATGCCACCGCCGGTCGTATTGACAAATCGCGCTGCAAGTACCCTGGCAATGGCAATTTGCAGCTTAGTGAGCATTTCCAGATTCGGTCATGATGCGACGGTATTCGGCGCGGATGTCTTGAAAAAGCCCATCGTCTATATTTTCGAGAGACTTTGGGGCACACCAAACGAACCCCGGCTTATCGCATCCAACTACACGCCTCACCGCCTCATCGAGTGCCTTAGTGTTGGTCATTGTGCCACTTCCTCTGTGCATGGCGCTGGTGTTGCCAGCAAACGACCCTCGAACAGATAACTCCCGAAATGTCCTAGCTGTACCCACGGGGCGGCGTAGACCTTGCCGCCTAGTGCTCGCCAACGACGGCAGAACTCGTAATCCTCGGATAGCAAACGCAAGTGCGGTTCTTCGATGTGAGTGTCGCAAAACTCATAGATTTGCTCGCCGGATTTAATTTGGCCCGAGAGATCGCCGACATCGTTATGATAATACGGCGTCGTCGGTATCATCTTTTCCAGTACTTCGCGCTTGATGAGCATGAAGCCTGTGCCACCGTTGTAGA
>JAGWKM010000246.1 GCA_028865305.1 Patescibacteria group bacterium
TGAATCTTGTCGAACGATTCTGCGCCAAGTTGGAGTTCGCCGCGCAGATGGCTTCACGGTACGTCACATGACACCGTGATCTTTTAGAACCTTGATGCCATCGCCGATGCGCTCCGCGTGGAATGTATTGGGCGCGATGTCAATTCTCTCGCCGTCCAACATTAGAACGCGCAGCTTCACGGTTTCGACATTCCACACATTGAAGGTCGGCCAGATCGGCCCCGTCGCGACGCCGAAAATATATTTGCAGCGGAGCGACAGCGAACCGATGTCCGAGATGGTCATGGGCGGTGAATGCCCCTGCGTGCAAGGAACAGGATGCGAACATGGCGCTGTCGTGACGACGGAATGACCTTTTTCCTTGAGTTTTCCGATGAGCCAGTCGAACTGCTCGGCCCAGAAGTTCACGAATTGTCCACTGAACGGCGTCGAGTTGATTATCAGAAAATCAATCTCGGGAAATTTCTTCGCCGCGATGCTGGGATAGTCGAAAAGGAAATCGGTCCGTTTCGTAAGCGGGTTTTCAACGTCCAATTCTCGGGACAGTTTGTGAAAAAACTCGATATAAAACCCAGACCAGTCGTACCGTTTGCGGTGATTGAAAAAATCACCGTGACGATTTTTCCAAACATTAATCGACTCGGTCTGTTTTTGAGAAAGATCAATCAGTGAGATTGCTGGAACATCCTGCACGGCGTCGCGTAGCTGCGGAAGCAATGCGGCCTTGGCGGCATGAACGAATTTCTTGTCGGGATAGTTGGCGGCGAGCTTTCTCAGGTAATGAAGTTGGATCAAATTATCGCCGAAATTGTAATCGCAATACGTTTGGATCACCGCAGCCTCGCAAATTCGCCACGATATTTTATGGAGGCTACCGCGTGGACTCTGGCGGCATCGGCTGCATAAGGAAATCTTCCAAGATAGGTGTGTCTGCCTTTAATTCGTAGCCACGCTTCCCACTTCCCAGCCTTGAATCTTATTCCCTTTTTACCAGATTTGCTGATCTTAAAGCACCGCCTATTATGCTGATTTTGAGTGTGTGTGGCTTCCCGGAGATTACGCCATTTGTTGTTAAATGGATTTAGGTCTCGGTGGTCAATCTGATCGGTTGGCCATCTTCCAGTCATATAAAGCCATGCGAGCCGATGCGCCCGGTATGCCTTATTGTTGATTGTGATAGTGATATAGCGACGAACGCCGTTTTCGGTGACTTTAGTGCCGGCGACAAAATTTTTGCGTATTCGGCTAGTCCTCGCAGTTAAGTGCCTAAATTCGCCAGTTTCCGGCGAATAGGATAGAACGCTGCGAAGGAAGCGCGCCGTTATGTCATTCCTCATGTGTGCACTCATTTTTTGAATACTATTTTATTTTTGCATCCACTACCCGCATGGGGCCACGTCGGAAAATACTCGTAGCGAATGACACGGCCGGCTGGCCAATTCATACGAAATTCTGACGGCAGCCGATCAGTAATCGAGGAATCAACCGAGCGGCAATTGTCTTCGATGATGAACGTGATCGGTAGATCGTGGCCTTCGGCCATCGTCACC
>JAGWKM010000247.1 GCA_028865305.1 Patescibacteria group bacterium
CAAGCGCTTTCTTGCAGACCATGCCGAGGCCGATGGCAATTGCCATTTTGGTCGCCTCTTTCTGCCAGCCCATTTGAAGTGAGGCAGGCAGGGGCAGCAGATTGGCCACGGCATTCGTGGCCAGTCCGCCCACGGCACCGATGCCGGCAGTCGTGAGTTGCGCCATGATGCCGGTCGAGCCGATGGGATTGCGGCGAGCGCGGCGATGGGCCACATGATGGGCGGCGCGCATTGCATGGTGACGGCGCTTGCGCGGCGCGGGGTTGGAATGCAGGCCGGCGCGAGCGCGGCGAGCCTTGGCCAGGGCGCGGAGTTGAGCGGGAGATGCCTTGCGATGGGTCCGGCGCTTGCTCGGACGGCGCGAAGGATTGATGAGCATCAGAGAAGCCATTTCATTCACCTTTCAGGTTGATTTGCAGGCTTCCCATTGTCGCCTGTCATATTCAACCGCCGAATGAAATGGGGCGGTATTTGGATACTACATAAACAAAATTAATTGTCAAACACTTTCGTACGCGCCATAAACGGCGGCATACATGGATACAAGCCCCGTCAGATTGTCATTGAACCGGAAGCCGTGATAATCACCGGCAACCATCGTTAATTCATTGTCCATTCCAGGACACGAACCATTGTTATGCGCTGGCCCATTTACGTATCCACGATGCCCCGGTCTGTAAACTCGAAACTCCCGCCCACGATGAAAAGCTGTTCGCCATCCGGGGAAGCGCACAAAAGCGGGCGAGAAGATTTTTTGAAACGGTGGATATAGCGCTCGCCGACATCATCTCGAACGGTCGAATAAATCACGCCTTCCAATTCGCCAATCACCAGGACGGCGCGCGGCATTTCCGGGATCTCAATTGTTTCCGTTTCGTCGGGTTCGTGCCCGGAAAATTCCCGATACAGATTTCCGGCGCGGGAGACTTGAGACGGAGGAACTTTACCGGACATGATTATTCCTCAATGAATCCGTTTACCGCGCTCGATATGGTTTTGACGGTGGCATAAATCCAGTGCCGCCCTTCATATCGTCGCGCATCTCTTGCAAATTTCTGTCTGATCCGAGCGTGATTATGCGGCGCTTCGCCAATGGCGAAACCGTTTTGACCCAATTGCAAACGTAAAACTTCAAGCGATTTCGACATGATCGAGCCTCTTATTAATCAACTTTCCCGACCATTCGGTATTGTAATGCTCTTTGTCACGATCCTTGAACAGTTTCATTTCCAGATCATGCCCTTTCAGCACGTTCGAATGATCCTTTAAAACCCGTTTCATCGCGTCGTCTTTCGATTGGCCAGGACAAAGAAACGACGAATCTTTTCCGTCAATGAAAAGGGCAAAATAAATCATACCGTCACCCGGATATACCGCTCGTGATTGTGTTTGTGATCCAGCGCTTTGGCATATTCCCGCGCATGCGCTTCGGTCGGGAAAATGCCTTCGACCTTCCAGGGACCACGCGCATGCGTTGACATTTCGACCGTGAAAATCTTCTTGTCCAAGCGACCGGCAGGCTTGGGGCGGGAAACGAG
>JAGWKM010000248.1 GCA_028865305.1 Patescibacteria group bacterium
GATACTCGGTCGGCAATGTCGGCCAGAACTTCGCCGTCCATCAGTTTCGCGAGACCGAGAAAGCGGTAAAGCGACGGGTCTTCCGCTGGCAGCGCATAGCCATAGAGTTTTGCGCCCATATGCTTGAGCAGCAGGACAAGCCACGCCCCCTTAAAGCCGGTATGGCCCGTCAAAAAGACCTTTTTTCCCGCCCAGAAATTCGCCATTTCAGATCAGCCCCAGACTTTCCAGGGCGCTTCGCCGTCGGTCCACAGTTTTTGCAGTTTCTGCAAATCGCGCAACGTATCCATCGGCTGCCAGAATCCCTTATGGCGATAGGCCATAAGCTGATTGTCTCGCGCCATCCGCTCTAGCGGCCCTTGCTCGAGCATCGCGGGCGCGGCAGGGTCGAGGTAGTTGAAAACTTTGGGCGACATGACCATGAAGCCGCCATTGATCATGCCGCCGTCGCCGACAGGCTTTTCCTCGAAATCGGCAACGATGTCGCCCGCACCGATGCGCAGCGCCCCGAAACGCCCCGGCGGCGTCACAGCAGCGATGGTGGCAAGCTTGCCGTGCTTCATGTGAAAATCGATCGATGCGCCGATATCGATATCGGCAACACCGTCACCATAGGTCAGGCAGAAAGGCCTGTCAGGCTCGAGGAAATTGGCGGTGCGCCGCAGGCGTTCGCCCGTCGGAACATCGGCGCCGGTGTCGACCAGCGAGACGCGCCAGTTTTCGGGCCGCGCGTTATGATAGACGATGTCCGCTTTCTGAAGGTCGATGGTGATCGAAGATTGCTGCCACAGATAGGAAACGAAATAATCCTTGATATAGCCGCCCTTGTAGCCAAGGCAGATCACGAAATCGTTGATGCCGTAATGGCTGTAAATTTTCATGATATGCCACAGGATCGGATGCTCGCCGATTTCAACCATGGGTTTGGGTTTTAGGACGGTTTCCTCTGTCAGGCGGGTGCCGAAACCGCCGGCGAGGATAACGGCTTTGCGGGGGCGGAGGGCGTCTGTCATTGGTGAGATCCGGAAAAAGGGCGGAAAATACAAAATAGACTGGTAGCAAAGTTACTGAACCACAACAAGACGTTGCTAAGAAAGTGTCTTTAGACAGGCTCTTGTAAAAAAGGTTATAATTTTTTTTCTATTTCTTCTATCACACGCCCCAAAAATAAAACCGCTAGCATAATAGGATCCCTATAGGCGATCCGGAATGCCTCCATTTTCTACATTGACATGAAAATTTTTGTTGCTACATTCAATCACAGGTTGAGGAAAACAACTTACACAACTCGGGGGAAGCATGAAATATATTCTTCTAATAGCGGCATCCATGGTTCTTTTCGCAACATCTTCCGCTCATGCCCAAGCCAGTTTTTATGTAAGCTCCACAAATAATAACGTAGGAATCGGGACGACAAATCCCATAGCTCCTCTCGAAATCTATAATGCCACCCAAGGTTTTATACAAATCGATGGGGGCGGTAACCCTGGGCTTAACTGGGCATATGGCGGCGTCAATAAAGGCAT
>JAGWKM010000249.1 GCA_028865305.1 Patescibacteria group bacterium
TCATGGTGATTTCGGGGATACCTGGGCACGGGAAAAGTTCTTGGGCACTCAATCTGATTTACAATTTAGCCAAGACCTATGGATGGCGTACAGCGATCTTCGGTCCTGAAATGCCAGCGGTCCCGATCTTGCGGAATAGATTTCAACGGATGTTGTTTGGTCGGTGCCCGCATCCAAGCGAAGACGAAGAACGCAATCGCGCCAATGCATGGATCGAAAATCATTTTACATTCATCGACGCCGATCCGACTGGATTGGGGGATAGCGACGATCCGTTTGATCTGGATTGGATCATAGATCGTGCTGTTGATGCCGTATTGCGCGATGGCATTCGGGTTTTGCTTATCGACCCATGGAATGAAATCGAGCACGCACGCGAAAAAAACGAAGGAATTAGCGACTACGTGGCGCGCGGCATTCGTGCGCTAAAGCGTTTTGCGCGCTTGTACCAAGTCGCCGTGATCGTGGTGGCGCACCCAACAAAAGACGTGAATGGCCGCGATGGAAAGATGCGCACGCCGTCTCTTTATGACATCGAATCCAGTGCTGCTTGGTACAATAAATGCGATCACGGTCTAATTGTTGAGAGAGATAGTGAAAACGAAACCCATGTGCATATCTGCAAGGTGAAATTCGATGAAACCGGACGCCGGGCGAAGATGAATATGGGATTTGACAAGGATTCCGGGCTTTTCCGCCATTTATCGGCCGAACTGAAATAGGGCTACGCAATAAAATTTCGCCAAAATCACTATTGCGTATCATGCAAACCTATCCTATATACTCTCCCAACAGGGCGCCAGTCGCCCGCCTGACAAAGGAGACCGCCCCAATGCGATATTCCGTCCAAATCAACGACGGCTTTACCAAATCCATTAGTGCCGCCACTTTTGGCGCGCTGCTGTCGGCGCTCGCTGAATATCACGGCACCGAAGAGGATGAGCTTACGGTTGATGAAACCGACGAAGGCGATTTGATTTTATTTCGCGGTGGACCACCCATTGGTTTGGTTGAGGTTCAGCCGCATTGGCCCGCGACTACGGAATTTGAAATGCGTGGTGCGTTGTGACCGACGATCTTGCCGCCCGTGATCGCTGGCTTCGCGACTTGATCCGCGAGGACAAAGCCGTCTGCCCATGTTGCCGTGGCGAAGATCCGGTGTATGTCGCCGGGCGCCAGATGGATTGCCCGGTTTGCGGCCCCCAAAATGATCCCGACGATCTTTTCGCCCACGGACGCCCAATCCTATGACAATGCCATCGGAGGAATTTTTCATTCGTCAAGCGGTGTTGAATGCCATGACTAAACTTTACCCTGCGTCCCTGGCAAAGTTTGGGCTTGCAAAAACGCTTTCGGATTTCGGCATGCATCTGACACTTGACACCCTTGAGAAATACACCATCCGAGACGAATACCGCGCCCTCAAAGCCAAATATACCGCTCAGCAATGACCAATTTATCCGCCATGCAAGTCAAAGAAATGCAATCGAGAATGCGCCTCTCCGATGATCGGATGGCGGCT
>JAGWKM010000250.1 GCA_028865305.1 Patescibacteria group bacterium
GAGAACGGCCAAACGAGCCAGTTCCTGCCGTAATGAAACTATCGATCGGCATGGATGGGACGTAATCGGATACTACGATGCGGCCGTAATTCCTTTTGAATTTAAGATAACGCTGCCGTTGCCGTGCTATGGGCGGACGATAACACGTCGGGACGCTCTCGGACGGATTGTCCGTTCCGCTCCCGCACCGGAAGACGTATAATGCAATCGCATGGCGAAAAAGCAAGGATCCAACAATCAGATAGTCGTTTACCAAGCAAAATCCGGCGCATTGGAGCTGAGGCGCGACGCTAGCGCTGATACGATCTGGGCGAATCTCGACCAGATCGCCCGCATGTTCGGCCGCGATAAATCGGTCATTTCGCGGCATGTCAAAAATATCTTTGCCGAAGGCGAATTGAGGCGGAATTCAGTTGTTGCGTTTTTTGCAACAACTGCCGCCGATGGGAAAACCTATAATGTCGAGTATTTTAATCTGGACATCATCCTTTCTGTCGGCTACCGCGTAAACTCCAAACAGGCGACCCTTTTCCGACAATGGGCTACGAAAACTCTTAGGAAATACATCGTCGAGGGATATGCCATGAATCGGGCTCGCATCGGGAAGAATTACGGGCAATTTATTGAGGCGGTCGAGCGTGTGAAGCAGTTATTGCCGGCCGGTGCGGCTGTCGATGCGCGCGATGTTTTGGAATTGGTGAACGTTTTCGCCGACACGTGGCTTTCCCTCGATGCCTATGATAAAGGGACGTTGGTGGCTAAGGGTGCGACAAAAAAGCGCGTGTCGCTTACCGCCGGAACGCTGAAAAAGAATTTGGCCGAGTTCAAGAGTGCACTTGCCGAAAAGGGCGAGGCGTCGGAACATTTTGGCGCAGTGCGGCACGAGGGAGCCGTTGAGGGGATCGTCGGCAACGTGATGCAATCGTTCGGCGGCAAAGAAGCATACGGAACCGCAGAGGAGAAGGCGGCGCACCTTTTGTATTTCATGGTGAAGGATCATCCGTTCGTTGACGGCAATAAACGCAGCGGCGCGTACGCGTTCGTTTGGTTCTTGGGCCAGGCGGGTATTTTGCGCACCGACTGGCTGACCCCTCCGGCGCTCACCGCGCTTACGCTCCTCGTTGCGGAAAGCGACCCCAAAGATAAAGAAAAAACGATAGGCTTGATAACGAATCTATTGCGCCATGGCTAAGATATCGATTGGAACGGACAGAACGCAATTGCCAACCAAGAAATTCCAGCAATTCCGTTCGAGTTCAAGATCGGGCTGCCTTTGCCGCGCTACGCGCGGACGATCACGAGCCACGATGAGCGGGGGAGAATTATCCGTTCCGTTGTGTCGCCGGAAGGGCAGTTGACAGAGTTTATCCTATAATATATAATTACTTCAGCATCCATTCCCCTAATAGGGGTGGATAAAATCCTACTAACAGTTAGGTGGAGTTATGAAAGACCCCGATATTACTGTGGGACGCGTCGAGGCGGTATGGAACAAGATCGGTGGCGAAGAAGGAGTTGACC
>JAGWKM010000251.1 GCA_028865305.1 Patescibacteria group bacterium
TGGCGGCAGTTACAGCGGCACACCTACGGTGACGATTTCGGCGCCTGATCTGCCCGGCGGAACATCGGCAAACCCTGGCGGTCTTCAGGCAACTGCAACGGCAACCGTTTCGGGCGGGACGATTACGGCGATTACTTTGACAAATCCGGGATCGGGGTATTTTCAACCGGTCGTGACGATTACAGACACCAGCGGAAGCGGGGCTACGGCTTCAGCGGCCGTTTCTCCGGTGACGCAGCTTGTGCAGGGGCAAGAAGTTTATAATTTCAGCGCCATGCCTTTAGGTAATGCGCCCGGCGTTGCTTCGATTTTCGCGGTTAAATCCGTGGCTATTATATATGATAATTACAGATATGTATTACCCATGTACTCATTCAGTACATATCAAGGTTTTGTCAGGCAGTATCCTAATCAGTATTTGTACGTGCCGACAGTATGCTGCCAGTACGGGCAAGGCGCGGGCGGGTCTCTTTATATGTATCCTTTGCCATCGCAGTCCTATTCGTTTCAGGTTGACGCTTTTTGTTTGCCGTCCGATCTTGCAAGCGATAGCGATACGGAAGCAATTCCCTTGCCGTGGACCGATGCGGTTCCTTATTTCGCGGCGTATTTAGCCAAGCTTGAAATGCAGGACGCAAACGGCGCTCAAGCGATGCTCTCGTTGTTCGATCAATTCGTGTCGCGTTACAGTTTGGCGGCGCGCCCGGGCAGGGCCAGCAACCCTTACGGCCGATACTGACAATGGCTGATGGAGGCGCGCAACTTCCGGCGAAACCGCCCGATACTCCCGGCTTTCCGTCGAATCCGTATCCGTTGGTTTTCGAGGGCTTTAAAGGGCTTAATACGAAGCCGAGCCGTAACGCCATAGACCCCGACGAAATGTATATCGCCGATGGATGGTTTCCGATCGGCAAATCCAATCTCCGCCTTCTTCCCGATGTCGGCACCAGTCTTTATACCGCATCCGGCACGCTTACCGTTGTTAGTTATTATTTTGCTAATTTAAATACGGTGCCTATTGCTGTCGTTCTGCTCTCCGATGGCTCGTTGGTTCAAGTCAACACGACGAATGGTGACACGACTTCCATAGCATCGGCGAGCACGATTTCGACGCCGTCTAACGGTATCGGCGTCACGCAATCTTCCGGCAATCAATTTATTATCATCGTAGCGCCGCAAACGAACGGTTTTTGGGTATGGGACGGAACATCGCTTTTCACCGCCGGGACTTTATCGCCTGTTGTTACCGTCACGAATGGCGGCTCCGGGTATACCAGCGCCGCGACGGTCACGGTTTCAGGAGGGTCAGGATCGGGAGCAGCTTTCAGCGTCACGACGGAAAACGGCGTCATTACGCTTATCAACGTTACGAATCCCGGAAGCGGTTGGACAGTGGGCCAAACGGTAACGGTTTCCATAACCCAAGTTGGGGGGTCTAGTGCCACGGCCATTACGACAATCATGCCGTTCGGGGTGCAAGGCACGGTAGTCGAAACGTTTGTCAATCGAACATG
>JAGWKM010000252.1 GCA_028865305.1 Patescibacteria group bacterium
GGCGAGGATTATCCATGAGCTACATGAAATGCCACGTCTGTCACGACCTCATTGATACGGATTCCGATCCTGACTCGCTCTACGTTTTTCCCGAAGAATGTATTTGCGAAGCGTGCCGCGAAACCTATCACCTGAAAACCGAATGGGAGCGCGACGAGGAAAGGCCGAAGCCATGACCGGCCGAGTTCTTGAAATCAGCGAAGCCGATTATGAGGCTGATAAATTCTTTGATGATTTTCCAACATTGCGTTCCTCTATCTGTTGGAAATTGATCGAGCGCGGATCAACGCCCCGTCATGCGTGGTACGCCTCGCCACGGCTGAATCCGAACTTTGAGCAAGAGCATCGAAAAATATTCGATAAAGGTGCCGCCGCACACGCGCTACTATTGGGAAAAGGCAAGCAATTTCAGATAATTAACTGTCCAAATTATATGACAAAAGAAGCTCGGTCACTACGTGACGCGGCTTACGCCGAAGGCAAAATTCCGTTGTTGGAAAAGGATTACAAAGAAGCGGTCGCAATGGCTGACGCGGCGCGCGATCAACTCTCGCAACTCGTCGAACATAGGACACTCAGTGTCATGCCATTCGGCAAGGAAGAGACTGAGCGAGTTTTGATCTGGGAGGATCGAGGCGTGTGGTGTCGCGCTCGTGTGGATCACTTGCCGGATAATGGCGAAATTCTCTTGGAGTATAAGAGTTCGGCCGCAAGCGCCGCGCCGGAATTATTCCCATACAGAAATTTCCGCCAACTTGGCTACGATTGCCAAGTGGCGTTCTATCGTCGCGGGCTTGAAGCCTGCGGCGTAGCGACATCACCGCAAATAGCCATCTGTGTGCAGGAAAATTATCCGCCCTATCTCATGTCTTATAATCGTATAGACGACGAAGTTTTGATGCGCGCGAATGAGAAAATAGAGCGAGCGCTAAAAACTTGGCGTCATTGTTTAGAAAGTGGCGAATGGCCCGGTTATAGCGCCGCAGGCTATGACATAAATCTCACGGAACGCGAACGGCAAGAAATGGATGCGGTGCACGCCGTCAACGGCGCAAGCGGTTCCCACATTACGAGCGAGGACGTTGCCGCGACCGTCAACACGCCAAGCAATCTGTTCCGCAAATGACTCTACCGCCGATGAATTACGAACCTCGCGGCGGTCGCAACGCCGTTAGGTCAAAGAAGCACAGAGATTGGATTCGCAAGCACGAATGTATCCTCTACGAGCGCAAGGATTGTTCCGGTCCCGTTGATGTTGCTCATTGCCGGGATGTTGTGGAGTTCAATGAACGCGGCGGAATGGGCGCGAAGCCGTCCGATGTTTTCACCGTGAGTTTGTGCAGAAAGCATCACCGCGAGGCTGAAAAACGGGAGAGAGCCTTCGGCGCGGAATATGGAATCGACATGCGCGCGAAGTGTTTGGAGTTCGCTAAAGCGTCACCGGACAAACTAATCCGCGACGCCGCGAAGGCATACAAGAGTTAACGATCCTCAGTCACGGCCTTCC
>JAGWKM010000253.1 GCA_028865305.1 Patescibacteria group bacterium
TGGGACGCCGGTGTCTGTTTTTCTCTTTTCATAATGTGAAATTTTCCGGTTGTCAGACTAGCATGGCATCCTCCACAAGTCCACTGATGATTTTTATATGCTATAATTCAACAATGTCTCTTGCGACAAAAGTCCGAGTCGGTGTCCTGCGAGGCGGGCCGTCGAGCGAGCACGAGGTGTCGGTGAAATCCGGCGCGAATGTTTTGAAAAATATGCCGGACGGCTATTACCCCGTCGACATTTTTCTGGATAGGGCGGGTGGCTGGTATGTGAATGGAGTCGCCGAAAAACCTGAGAAGGTTTTTCGGCGCGTTGATGTCGTATTCAACACCCTCCACGGAAAATTTGGCGAAGACGGGACGGTTTCGCGCCTGCTCGACTCGTTCGGCGTGCCCCACACCGGTTCGAAGCATCTGGCGTCCGCGATTTCAATGCACAAAGGGCACGCGAAAAATCTGCTGAAGAAGCGCGGCATCAAATCTCCCTACCACAAAATCGTCTCCAAGGCGGGCGCGGATACGGCGGCGGTTTTTGAGTTGTGGCGGACGCTGCCGAATCCTTCAATCGTCAAACCGATGAATTCCGGTTCGTCAATCGGCGTGTCGGTCGCGGAAAATTTCGCCGAATTTCAAATCGCTCTTGAAAAGGCCTTTGCCGAATCCGATGCGGCGCTTGTCGAGGAATTTTTATTCGGCAGGGAAGCGACTTGCGGCGTGATTGATGATTTCCGCCGGCAGGAAGTGTACGCCCTCCTGCCGGCCGAGCTTTCGGCGCCGGCCGGCTCGCGATTTTTAGATTATGGCGGCAAGTACGGAGGCGCCATAGAAGCCTGCCATCCCGGCAGATTTTCTGTCGCTGAAAAAGACGCGCTCCAAGCAATGGCGCGCGCGGCCCATGAAGCATTGGGTCTTCGGCATTACTCCCGTTCCGATTTCATCGTGACGCAGAAACGCGGCATTTACTTTCTGGAAACCAACAGCTTGCCCGGATTATACGCGGACGCTCCGTTTTGCCAGTCGCTGTCTGCCGTCGGCAGTTCGCTCCCCGAATTCATCGGCCATATTTTGAAACTTGCGTTAAATGGAAAATGAATGTAGATTAACGATTCTCAATTTGATAAGAGAAGTTTAGCTGTAAAGCGCGAACAACAATTGAAATAATGGAAAAACGCTTGGTTCTGGAAAAGTTGATTAAAAAACATTTTTGAATAAAATCGAGGATGCACGATACTTATAGTGGGCCTGTAGTTTAGTGGTAGAACGCTGCTTTTGCAAAGCAGAGATCGCGGGTTCGATTCCCGCCAGGTCCACACCTGTCGGCCCACTATAAGTATCGGCACAATGTGGAGGTCAGGAGTTCGACAACTCGGCGCCACGACTTTTAATTTTCCTGTATAATATCCCGATGAGCAGAATCGGGATATTTTTTCTCTTTTTGGCGGTCCTTATCGGCGGAGTGTTTTTTGCCATCGGGCCGATTGTGGCAAAAACCGTTTTGACGGCCGCG
>JAGWKM010000254.1 GCA_028865305.1 Patescibacteria group bacterium
GCTCGGGGTGATCGGGGCGCGACGATGATCGAAATACGCGATGCCGTTAAACTTCCAATAAATTCTGTGTGCGGTCGCGTCGGTTCACTTCGGGATTGCGGTCTGATCGAGGACAGTAAGCGCACGCGGGTTAATGCCGCGACGGGCCACGCGGCTATCGTTTGGACCGCAAAATGAAAACCCCGCGCCTTCCAGCAGATAATTTTACGTTCCGCATCGGCAAGACCGATGATCATCCCGGATGGGATTTAACCGCCTCCATCTGCAAGCATCCCAAGACCGGGCACGTCAAAGAGATCGTATTCGTCGGCTGCGGTAAGGCCGGGAGCCATATCAGCCTGGCGTTTCAGGACGCCGGCATTGGGCTAAGCAGGATTCTCGATAAGCGAGATCCCGAGACGGGGGATAGGTTTGAATAATAACTTACCGGATATAATCATCAATGCGCCGCACGAACTTGTCGGCGTTCCCAAGCTTCTTGATGAATTCTTCGCCACAATCGAGCGCGACGGATTGGTAATTGAAAGACTCGCGAAGCGCGCCGGCCACAACTTCCAACCCATCTACAACTGGCGCAGCGGAAAATTCGCGCCGAGGCTTTCGGTGTTCTGTGATTTTCTTGGCGCGGCCGGGTATGAGTTGAAGATCGTTCGGCGGGGAGAATAAACTACCAGTGAATTATTTGACTTGTGCATCAAATCTATTGAGGTGGCGAGTTAATCGTTTTAACTCGGTTGTATGCTTCGGAGTTCCGCTGTGAAGATTCGGCACGTCGATTTTTCTCCCGACGAATTTCTTATCGGCGTTGCCGGCATGAAGGCTGACGAAATCGGCGTCTATTGGGTTATTTGTTCCCTGATCTACTCGACCGGCGCCCCCATCGCGCGTGAGGACCAAAGACTTACCCGGCTCGCCGGGTGCCATTGGAGAAGGCTTGAGGCCATCCTTGGTACTCTGATGGCGGGGGGTAAAGTGGTTCAAGACCACGGCATGATAGGGGTCACGAGGTGTTCACGGGAGCTTCAAAGAGCAGTCACAAGGACGGAACAAGCCCGTCATAACGGCCTCATGGGCGGTAGGCCATCAAGCGAAAACAGTGATTTACAAAAACCGGATGGTTTGCAGACCAAAAAACTAACTACCAACTATCAACTATCAACTACCAGTATAGAGGGGGCGCGCAAGCGCGCACGAACGAAAATCTCTCTCGATTGGAAGCTTTCAGAAAGTGGGAAAAACTACGCCACATCGAGGGGCTGGTCTGTCGAGCAAATCGACCGAGAGGCCGAGGCGTTTAGGGACCGCAATCTGAAAACCGGAACGCTTTACGCGGACTGGGAAGCTGCTTGGCGGACATGGGTCCAGAACGCGCCTAAGTTTGCCGGAAACCAGAGGACACAACAGCAATCAGCGGCCAGTCTTTACGCATCCGAACGCGCCGCCCTGGATGCGTGGCTCAAACCCTCCCGCATTCCTGGTGGCGCTTGGTTCGGCCACGGCCCC
>JAGWKM010000255.1 GCA_028865305.1 Patescibacteria group bacterium
TCGACAAGTGCCGCCGCTGTCAAATTGGCTCCGCTTGCACTGGCATAAATATGTGAATCCTAAGATCCCCTCGGGGAATCTTCGGATTCCCTCGGGGGAATCTTCGGATTCATTTGACAAATCCGCCAAAAGGTGCTACTATCATGGGAGTGAGTCAGCACGATATCAACATTGAAGGGGAAGGGGACTGGCCCGACTACCGTCGTGTGGTATTGACTTCACTTCACCGCTTGGAGCAATCGGATAAATCGCAAGATGAAATGCTCAAAAAGATTGATATCAATCTTGCGATTTTGACTACGCGCGTAAGCTTGTACGCAGGCGGAGTTGCCGTGGTCGTGACTGCGATTGTTGAAATTGTTTCTCGATTGTTTGGCAAATAGGAAGATTCCCGCATGGCCCGTAAATACAAGACTCTCCAAACGTGGATTGAGGAAGCCCTTTCCGATACGGAGAAAGAGGCGCCTTTGGCCGGTTTGAGCCTTGTATACAAAAAGCCGGAAGGCGGCTCGAAAGTCGTTTACGACGTAAAGATCGCCGGCAAGACGTGGGACGTTGCCAAGCTGACAGATTTGTTCACCGGCAAAGCGGAAGCGTTTGCACAAGACCTGCCTGGAATTCAAAGATTCGAGCTTCAAGCCTTTTACAAGGACCGTCGTGAGCCGGAATCGACTCACAATTTCATTGTTTCCGACGGTGAGATTAGTCAAGGTGGACGTGAACGTGTCGTCAAGGAAGACGCATCGGCCAGCGGTCTTACCGCGCAACTCATGCGGCATTTGGAGCGGAAAGACCAGATTCTCACGGAAGTTGTCCAAACGTTCGCCGCAACAAGCCTTCAGCAGCGCGTGAACGATCAGAATCGTATGGATAAGATGCAAGAGGAATTGAACGATGCCTATACCATCGTTCGTGAAATGGTCATTCGCGAGACGCAAGGTCAGCACGAAATGCGTATGAAGGAACTTCAATTCCAGCGCGACTCTGAGAATTCTAAGACGATGTGGCGTTTGGCTCCCGCCCTTGTGAACGGTGCCAGTGGCAAGGAAGTGTTCCCGCAAGCCACGGCGGATACTGCACTCATTGAAGGATTGGCGAATTACGTCACTCCTGAAAAGCTCAAGATGCTTATCGAAATGGGCGCCATTCCGCAAGAGGCAGCCGCCCCCCTCTTGCTTCGTCTGAATCAGATCGCGCAACAGAAACAGGCTGAAGCCGCCGCGGCAAAGGAATTGCCTCCGGCGAAAAATACAAATGGAGGAATCTCATGATTCCCATTATTCTACTCGCGGCAGGTGGGGTGGTTGCGTTGGATTTGGCTAAGCGATACCTGCCTCCCGGCATGCTCCAAAGTCTGCGCGGGCATACGGCGAACGGTGCGCCGCTTCAAATCGTCATTCCCGTTGATGGCAACACCACCAATGGAAAGTCTCAAATTCCATCGGCTACAGGTCAGCCGACTACACTTCGTATCAATATCCCTGGATGGCCGTGGTGGGGA
>JAGWKM010000256.1 GCA_028865305.1 Patescibacteria group bacterium
TTGTTTCGCGCTGCCGCCCGCCGAGTCACCCTCTACTATAAAAATTTCCGTGCCTTTATTGGTGGAGTGCGAACAATCGGCCAGTTTACCCGGCAGGCGCAGGCGGGTGGTCACGGCTTTGCGGCTTATCTCTTTTTCCGATTTACGGCGCAGGCGTTCTTCCATGCGCTGGACTAAAAGCGCGGTCAGGCGGTTGCTATTTTCTGGATCGCCGCTCAGGTAATGATCAAAATGATCGCGCATGGCACTTTCCACGAGGCGTGCGGCTTCGGTATTTACCAGCTTATTTTTGGTCTGGCCTTGGAATTGCGGGTTGCGTATGAATAGCGACAGAACGATAACTGCCCCGCCTAAAATATCTTCACCTTGCGCCCCAGCGATTTTTTTATTTCCGGTCAATTCACCGTAAGCCCTGATGCCTTTGTTGATTGCCGCCCGGAGTCCAGCCTCATGCGTTCCGCCGTCTGAAGTTGGGATTGTGTTGCAATAAGTGCTGATATACGGCTCTTCATCCTGCGGCCAGTCGATCGCCCATTCAATATGTCCCATTTTTCCGGCAAGATCCGCCTCACCACAAAACGGTTGTGAGGTAACTGATTGCCTTCCTTGTAATTGCTGGGTCAGGAAATCGCGCAGCCCATTAGGGAAATGAATGGTATCTTCGCTTGGGATTTCGCTATTTTCAGAAATAAGCGACTTATCGCATTTCCATATTATTTCCACCCCGCGGAACAAATAGCCCTTTGAGCGTGCCAGCTTGTATAATTTTTCTGGGCGGAATTTGGCTTTTCCGAAAATTCCTGTATCGGGGCGGAAGGCGACGGTCGTTCCGCGCCCTTTGGGGGATTGTCCGATCTCTTTTAGTTTGCTGGTCGGTTCGCCGCGGCTGTAAGACTGGCGGTAGATGGTTTTATCACGTACCACCTCCACCTCCAGATAATCGGAAAGGGCGTTGACCACCGATATACCGACCCCATGCAGACCGCCGGAAGTGTCGTAAACTTTTCCGCCAAATTTACCTCCCGAATGGAGCATGGTCATGATTATTTCCAGTGCGGATTTTTTAGGGAATTTAGGATGCGGGTCAACCGGAATTCCGCGCCCGTCATCGCGGATGATTATCACATTATCGGGCTTTACTTCAAATTCTATGCGGCCGGCGAAGCCCGCCACCGCTTCATCCATCGCGTTGTCAAATATCTCATTGACCAGATGGTGCATGGCGTTTTCGTCAGTGCCGCCGATATACATCCCCGGTCTGCGCCGCACCGGCTCAAGACCTTCCAATACTTCTATATCATCCGCGGTATAGGAGGAATTCGCAGGATTATTCTTTGATGAAAACAGATCTGACATTTTTGATTACTTGGTGACTATATGGTTAGGTTAATGGTGCCGGAATATAAACTTAATCATCTAATAATCAAGTAATCTCATCATCAGGCGATTTGATCATCAGGCAATTTGAATGCTGCGTTGCAACACAAAAATCTTC
>JAGWKM010000257.1 GCA_028865305.1 Patescibacteria group bacterium
CGCCATCACAGAAAGGACGTTCTTGCGGCGCACCAGACCGCCGTAAAACAAGGCCAGGCCGGGCAGCGTCATGAAGAGCACCAGCGCGGCGGAGGTCATCTGCCAGGCGTTGTGGCCCGGGCCGGGAACACCGTTGGTCGGCGTGGTGAGGCCGGTGGGAATGTTGCCCTTGGCATCTTTAAGCGCCGCGGATGGATCGCTGTTATTCACGTAAGCCTCCAAGCTGGCCACGCGCTGCTCAAGCGTGGGTGTCGGTGCGGGCGGCGCGGTCGTCTCCGCTGAAGCTGAGAAAGCCCATGTGCCCAGCCAACTGGCCAAGAGAGCACAGGCTGTTAGTCGAAGGGGTTTGAAGGATGAGGGTCTCATGTCGGATAAAATGGAGCAGGATTAATGCCCTGCATGTAAAAGATGCATTTCATTCATTGATTTTATTATCTATTTATGGATAAATATATACGCAAAAATTATCGGCTACAAGCCGGATCTTATCGGATAAAACAAAAACCGGCGTCGAAAAAACGCCGGTCTTTGGAATAAGAGAATGCCGAGGACTTTGTTAGATGGCGGCCTCGCCTTTTTCGTCGGTGCGGATGCGCACAGCCTGTTCGATCGGCAGGACGAAGATTTTTCCGTCGCCGATTTTGCCGGTTTTGGCAGACTTGGTTATGGCTTCGAGCGTCTTGCCGACAATGTCGTCGGTGACGGCGATTTCCATTTTCACCTTGGGCAAAAAATCGACGGTGTATTCGCTGCCGCGGTAAACTTCGGTATGGCCTTTCTGCCGACCGAAGCCTTTGACTTCGGTCACGGTCATGCCTTCGACGCCGATTTCCGACAAAGCCCCTTTTACTTCTTCAAGTTTGAAGGGCTTGATGATAGCGATGATTAGTTTCATTGGAAGTGTCTATTAATGTGCGAGTTTAGTTTTATTCATCATGCCGCGCAAGCGCAGCTTCCCGCGCTTCCGTCGGATAAATTTCGGCTAGTGGATGGGATGCGAAACCTTTCGTTGGCGAAGCAATTGGCGGAAAAGCACCCAGCCGTATCCAATAATCACGCCGGCCGAAATCCACCATTGGCTGGCGCCTACAAACAGCAGCGGGCAGAGGACCTGTACCGCAACCAGCGCTATCAACAGATAGGCGATCCGACGCATCGAGCCGGGCATGATCGCCCAGCCATTGCGGAACCGGCCGCCTTGTTGAAGCTTTTCATGGCGACGCAGTGCGGCATTTTGGATAAGTCCGAAACCGAGGCCGATAACGCCGCCGACCGTCAGCCCGACCAAGGCGCGCATTAGATCGATCATGTGAATTTGCATAATTTAATTTTTGGTTTTCGGTTTCGCGCGGTTGCTTTGGTCGCAGCCGCGCGTTGTCCGATGATCCATTGATTATCTGCCCATGGGTGTCTCGGCTTGTTTGTCCATGACCATGCCAGCATAGCCGGTCACGCCCATTTCGGGAACGTCCAAGCCTTCGATTTCGACT
>JAGWKM010000055.1 GCA_028865305.1 Patescibacteria group bacterium
CGCATTCTCGGCGCTGCCATCGGCCTGACGGGATAGAATAACGATGGCCAATCTCATAAAATACAACGTCGATACGGCGTTCACCGAGGACACGACATTCGAGACAAACCTCAATAGTTTAGCCAGCGCCGGAACGGCTGTTGGGTCGGTTATTTCTAACGGAACAAATCTCGCACTCTTGGCGGACCTTTCAATTCAGCTCGCGAGCTTCACGGCGGGAGCGCCGGATTATGTAGAAATCCACGTGGTTCCGCTGTTGGGCGATGGGACAACGTATGCAGATTTCTTCTCTGCTGGCCCAACATTTGTAGGAAATGTGCCCGTGACAAACGGCGCAAGCGCCAAGGCCTTCTGCTTAACTAATATCGTCATCTTGCCGGGAAGCTTTAAGTTCGGCCTTGTCAATCAAGCTGGCGCGAGCTTTGCGGCCTCTGGCCAAAAGGTCTTCTACCGCCTCTACGACTACAATAATAACGGGTGAGCCGTGCACGGCCTAAAGCTCCCGCGGAAAGTCCGCCGAGTCTCGCTCGGCGCCGTTGGCGCGCGCATCGCCTGGGAAGACCCAATTACAGACGGACTCGTATATCTGTGGCTCCCTACACAGTATCCAAGCATAACGCCGATTTTCAGCGGCATTGGCTCGCCCGGGACAGCCAACCTAAAGCAAACATTACAGAGTCCACTGGTAACCCAAATAGGTGGCGTTGCTTTTGGTGGTGGTTCTGCGGGTGGCGGCGTATTTTCTGCCAATACTTCTGGCAGCGAAGCACTTGTTATTCCAGCGGCGAAGGGATCGCTCGCCATGTTTTTGGCGGCGTCGTTTTCGCCGACAGATAGCGTAGCACATTATTGCTTCGATATTTCGCCAGGAAGTGGCACACCAGAATTTTCATTCACGAAATTCTCTGACAATAATTGGTACTTCGGCTGGGACAATGCCTCTGACACGCGGGCAAGTGGCTCTGCTGCGGGCACCTTTACTGCTGGCAAGCCGTTCGTAGCTGGCGGCACGTGGAACTCTAGTCACACACTATTCTATTCCGACGGCCTTTTGCGGATAACAAAAGCCGCTTCACCAAGCACCTTTGCCACGAATGGTCGTAATTTGGGCATTGGCATTTATCCAAGCGCCGGTGGCTCAAATCCGTGGTGTACCAGCACGTCGGATGGCATGCACTGGCTTGCCATTTGGTCCCGTGAGTTGGGTGCGGACGAATGGCGACGCCTCGCTGAAGACCCCTGTTGCTTAATTCGTTGGCCGCAAGATGATTTGGGAATTTTATCCGGCCCTCATGTCGCGCCGTCTTTTACTTGGCTGCAAATGGATTTGCTCAGTGCGGCGTCCGTCAACCAAAAAACGGATGTAATCGGCTACTAACATGCCACGGATTATTTATCCGGCACTTCAGGCTCCTGTACTTACAGCATCGCAGGAACCAGAAGTTGTCACGGAAAGTCGGTGGCATCAGCCGTGGTCTGAGCCGGTTCGCCGCGTTTTTGCAACGGCATTACTCGTTAGCGGCCCGATATGGCCCGTTCAAGTTCCGACGCCAGCCGCCGTATCGGTTGCAAGTTGGGAGCAGCCCTGGTCTCAACCATCAAGGGCAAAACCGTATCTGCCGTCGCCAGAATTAATCTACGGCTATTTCACGCCTACGACCGCCATCAATTTCGGATGGTACGCACCGTTATCCGATCCAACTACACCGCCAAAGCGGATGCCTGCGACGGAATTCGCGTGGGGTTATTTCACACCGTCAATTCCATCGTTCGGATGGTTTGAGGCGCTTTCTGAGCCGACGCTTCCTGCAAAACGAACGGCGCACACAGAATTTGCTTGGGGCGATTTCACCCCTCCACCGCCAACGGTTAATTTTGGCTGGTATGCTGCACTCGCTACGCCAACGCTACCGGCGGCACGTACAGCGCCTACGGAGTTCGCTTGGGGGAATTTCACGCCCGCAACGCCAGTCGTTCCGGTATTTGGCTGGTACGCGGACTTCGGCCTTCCGACTTTCACGATCAAACAGCGGCTTTCGATGGATATGGCGTGGGGCTATTTCACTCCTACGCCAACGCCGCCACCCCCGCCTCCAGTTCCGCCCACTATTGGCAGCTTCTCGGTTGGCCCACAAATGATAACTGGCCAAGGCTCACCCCCCGGAGAAGTCTATATTCAGCCGCCGAAAAGGGGTAAAAGGGGTACGCCAAAAGGCACGCGGATCGCGTCGGATTACCCGAAGTGGCCCGGATGGGGGAAATACTGAATTACGCGACCGCCGACGAACTACGCACCTTCGAGCGCGGCATTGCCGCACAATGGGAAGCTGGCGAACTGCCATTTTTGCTGCACCTGTCAGGCGGGAATGAGGAGTGGCTAACGTCGTTCTTCGACAAAATTAACGAAGGCGATTGGATTTTCAGCACGCACCGCAATCACTTCCATGCGTTGCTGGCTGGCGTGAAACCCGAACGGCTTGAAGGTTTGATCCGTAGCGGCGATAGCATGTTTGTCTACGACCGCTCGCGTAATTTCTTTACGTCGGCGATTCTGTCGGGGACAGCGTGCATCGCCGTAGGCGTCGCTTATGGCCTCAAGGCCAAAGGCTCAAACAATCAGGTATGGTGCTTCAACGGCGACGGTGGCGAAGAAAACGGTCACTTTGCCGAGGCCGTGACGATGGCAGAAGGTCACGACCTCCCGATCACGTTCATCATCGAAGATAATTGCCGCTCGGTTAATTCGTCCATCCGCGAGCGTGTGCCGAGCGAGTTTCGCTTGTCGTGGCCGAAGAGGGTTATCCGTTACCACTATAAGCCCGTCTATCCACATGCCGGCAATGGCACAAGCAAGAGGATCGTTTTCAAATGATCCAAACGCATTGCGATTACAACTTCGGCGATAATTTGATCCAACTTCATTATCTGAGAAAGCTCGCCGCCAATTATCCCGAAAAGACATTCATTCACGCCGCTAAGGCCGCGTTGCTGCCGCAGTTACGCGAAGCCGTGCAGGATGTTCCGGCGATCTCGCTGATTGATCTTTCGCAAAAACAGCCAGAATCAATCAATGTTTGGAAAAATCGCCACGGTGATTTTTTCAATCACCGGAAACGGCATGACTGGTCGGGCTTCTATATCGAATTTTTCCATAAGTTGTCGCGCGAACTGGACGTTGAAAATCCGCTTACGAAACCGGCCGATTTCCTTTTCGACTACCCCAGCATCGCGGCGAAGAAATTTCCCGAGATTGATTTCCTCATAATTAACTCGACGCCGTTCAGTGGACAATTCGTGAACTTCTGGGCCGAGCAATTCGACTGGCTCATCGGTAAACTCAAGGAAAAAGGCCATTCCGTCGTCACGACAGCGCCATGTTCGCATCCTGTTCCATGCACACAGGGGCATGCGCCGCCGATGACGATTTCTGACATCGGCTCACTCTCGCTCCGCTGCAAATACATTTTTGGCGTCGCGACTGGACCGATTTGGCCGACCTTCAATGTGTGGAACGTCGAAACCGTCAAGCTACGCGTTCTCATGCTGGACGGCGAGAGAATAGACATCGCGCCCAATACATTCCACGCGGAGCGCATCGGCGATGGCATCAAGGTTCTAAAAGATCACGGTGTCATGTGACGTACCGCGAAGCCATCTGCGCGGCGAACGCCAACTTGGCGCAGGATCGCTCGACGAGATTCATCGGTTACGGCTTGAAGCATGGCCGCGCGTCCGGAACACTGAATGAAGCCGCCGACGATCAAATTATCGAAATGCCGATAGCGGAAAATCTTTTGATAGGTTTCGCCATCGGCCTCGCGCTGACGGGGTATCGACCTGTGGTGTTCATCGAGCGCATGGACTTTATCCTAAACGCACTCGACGCCATCGTAAATCATTTGGACAAAATCCACGCGCTATCGCACGGTGAATTTTCGCCAGCCATCATCATCCGAACGATGGTCGGCAACCGCGACAAGCCCCTATTCACTGGCCTGCCGCACATTCAAGATCACAGTGCCGCCATCGCCAAGATGGTTTCCTTTCCGGTGGTGAAGTTACAAAAGCCGGAATTGGTACCGCTCGCCTATGAGCAAGCCGAGAGAGATTTCACCAAAGGCGTCTCAACCATCTTGGTCGAATACAAGGACTTGTTATGAAGAACAATCGCTACTCTGACGCCAAGATTGTTTGGTTTCCTGAAAAGCTGGCGTCATTCCGCGACGGCAACATCACAGCGCCAATATATGTCCGCGTTAAGCCGACCAATCGCTGCAATCAAAAATGCGATTTTTGTGCATACGGGCACGGCGATTGGGACATCGGCATGCACGAAACCGTTGAACACCGTGACGTTATTCCACGCCAAAAGATGCTGGAAGTCCTTGAGGATTTTCACGCACTTGGGGTGAAGGCCGTGACCTATAGCGGCGGCGGCGAGCCGTTAATGCACCCAGACATAACCGAATTCATGGCGACGACGGTACGATATGGGATTGATCTATCAATCATCACCAATGGCAGCATGTTAGAGGGCGAAAGAGCCGCAATTCTACGGTCATCGAACTGGACCCGCGTGAGCATGGATTACACAGATGCGGTCCAGATGAGTCAATCTCGGCGCGTACCGGAAAATCAATTTGGACGGGTATTGAAGAATATCTCCGAATTCGCCAAAGCGAAACCGCGCTCCTGCGAACTCGGCGTGAATTACATCGTGACCCAAACTAACGTCTCTGGGCTGGCGGCCTTCTGTAAGCGGCTGCGGGATTGTGGGGTGGAGAATGTGCGGATTTCGCCCGTATGGCGTCCTGATTTCGCGGCTTACCACAAACCAATAGCGGCTGCCGTTGCGTCGGAAATTGACGCCGCGCGTGCGCTCACCAATCCATCCTTTGTCATTTACAGCTCATACGATTTGGATTCTTCATCACACCAAATCAGGCGCGGCTACCACAAATGTTATTTCAGCCAAATGGTGCCAGTCGTCGGCGCGGATCAGTTCATCTATGGCTGTCATAATGTTGCGTTCTCGGAACACGGCAAAATTGGCTCGATTAAGAATCGGCGTTTCCGCGATCTTTGGTTCAGCGACGAAGCGAGACGGTTTTTCGACGGACTTGATCCTGACGTTTCATGCCGTCATCAATGCGCGTCGGACGGTCGCAACAAACTTATCTCGGGTTTTCTTGAATTAACCAACGACAACTTCGTGTAGGAACCCATGAGCGTATTCAGCGAATCGCAGCATTACACGCGGCTAATTGAAAATCTCAAATTGGCCGAGGAACACGCAACGGGTCTCGGCTATTGCCGCGAGGATACGCGCTGGATTCAAATCGCGACCATGATCCACCAGATGCGTTCTAACGTGGCATTGATGGCTGAAAAGTCGGCACGACAGGCACTCACATTTCTCAACGGGATACCGCGATGAAACTTGCCGTTTGCACGCCGACGCGCGGAAGGCCGTTGGCTCTTATCGGCGTCATCATGGCGCTGTGGCGTCAACGCGCGGGAAAAGATGATGTGCGTTTCGTCGTTGGAATAGATGACGACGACGAGGCATCGCTCGACGCATGCAAGCGTCTTGGTGACGAGGTTCCGATTTATGCCAGCCGCGCGCCGCGCTCTACTCTTGGCGATGTATCGAATCGAATTGTTGGCTGCGCCAAGGATGCGGATGCCGTTGTATGGGCGACGGATCGGGCATTCGTTATCACGCCTGGATGGGACGCGATAATCGCCGAAGCAGTCGATAAATTTCCCAAGCGTGTGTTGTGGTGGTCGTGTCCTTACGATGCCGATTGCGTCATGCCTATCATTCCGAAGCAATGGGCCGAAGCGGCGGATTACGATTTATCGCCGACGATTTTTCCATTTTGGTTCAACGATACATGGCTGCAAGAACTCGACTTAATGGTGAGCGGCGGACCATCACTCAAGGTTCAAGCCGCCTACGCTGGACAAAGGTCAGTGACCACGCGCGGCAGAGACTTTGCATTTTGGTACAAGGTATTCGCCGCGACACGCGCGGCACGATGGGCCAAGGCTGAAATAATCGCCGAACGGCTTGGAATTGAAATCACTATGCGCGAATTTCTCGCGCAGCATTTCGCCAAGTATGACGCGCACGGACAAGCGAACGCAGCCGCTTTTCAGAAGCGATTTGGCGATCCGCGCGAACCGGGAGCGGAATACATCGCCGCCAAGGCTTATGCGGAAAAACTCTTGCAAGATAAGGCAGCATAGATGCTTCCCTATATCGTTCCGAAAAGGAAACTCAAGGTCGCTGTCGCCGTTCCGTCAACGGGACAATGGCGCGCAAGCATGGCCATCCATTTTTCCAGCTTGTGCTCGTTCACCTCTATGCACACAGGGGGCAACATCGCGCTCGCTGTTCTTGGCCGCGAAGGGTCGGTCATTACCAATCAACGCAATGCTCTAGTCGATACCGCCTTGGAAATCGGAGCCGATTATCTTTTGCAAATCGACGCCGATATGCAGTTTCCGCCCGAATCACTATTGCGCCTTCTCGGCCATGAAAAAGATGTCGTGGGCGCGTTCTACAACAAACGGGTCGCGCCCTATGAAACGCTCGGACGCCTGGAATTGCCGGAAGGCACAAGCCAAGAAACGGCGCAAGCTATTGTGAATAAAGGCGGGTTGCAGGAAGCCAGTCAGATGCCCGGCGGCATGGTGTTGACCGATTGCAATGTTTATCGCTCGCTCACTTGGCCGTGGTATTTCGAGAGTTACCACCGTCCCGGCGATGGCGTTGAGACCTTCAAGGAAATGATGCGTGACCATTACCCGACGCAGCCGCCCAAGGAAGCCCTTGATGAGATTGTGAAAAACGAGGCTTTCGCCGCATGGCTGCGGCATAACGCCAAGCTGGAAGAGGAAAGCAAATCGTCCCGCTTCTACACCAGCGAGGATTACGGTTTCTCGCGCAAGGTGCGCCGCTACGGCTTCAAAATCTGGTGCGATCTCGACTTGAGTTTCGAGATGGGCCACGTCGGCGAGCATACGATTACTTGCAAGAACGCCGCGACCAAACCCAAGGAAGAAGAAACGAAGCCACTTCAGCGTATTGCATGAACTGACGGACGGCCCATTACTATTCGGCGATGGCTGAGTTTGCGGAGCGGGATTCCGTCGCCGCGCCGGATGAACAGCCCTACGACGCTTCCGATCCAACGCAGGTTAACAACCGCCGAAGGTCAGAAAGCCGTAGGCGCGCGGCGCAGAAACAGGTTCTTCCCAATCTGCTTTCGACCCCAGCCGGCCGAAATTGGATGTGGGATAAATTGGAAGC
>JAGWKM010000258.1 GCA_028865305.1 Patescibacteria group bacterium
TTGGCATTATGTTTTGTATGCAAGGCATAAATCAGGTTTCAGAAGTCGCGCGGGAAGGCCTCGGCATTCTTGCGCGCGCATAGTCCCTCCGGGGCTTTTTTCATTTCGGCCCATTCACCGCGCCGGACGTACGCATCCGGCAGCGGGGCGGAAACCGGCTGAAATGGTACAGTAATAACATGACATCACAAACCAAAAAGCTAATAGCAGTCGGCGTGCGGCAGTTCATTATCGCGGTAATGGTCCTGTTCGGGTTTCTGATCGGCCCTTCGCTAGTCCTTGGCGTGCTGCGAGTTGTGAATCCGGAGATGGCGTACGGGCTGTTGCTGATCGGTCCGTATTCCGTCGGGTCATGGGCCGCTTTGCTGATGATGGCCTTGTGGTATCCGCTCGCGCTTGGCGTATGGGTATTCCGCGACGCGTCGCGTTTCTATAATGAAGGCATCCGCACTTCGCCGCTTGCCTGGGCGATCGGATCGTTTCTCCCGACGGCGTTGGTGGTGATTCCGGTCTACTATATAGTACGCGAAGTCGTCTGGGCGCGGCGTATTCATGACAAGATCGTTTTCGATGGTACGCAGTCAGCATGGCTCCGGAAGAAATTCTTCGGTTTTCCGGTGCGCGAACTTACGCTGAGTGCGCTGGCGATCGGCTTTGTCGTCTACGTCGTGGTCGTTGCGCTTGATATCCCCGGCAGAATCAGCAAGCCGGCGACCGACGCCGAGGTGGCGAAGATCCACGCGACGAAACTGACGATGGACGATGTGATGGGAACGAATCTGCCGTCCGATCCTGGCGCCGCAGCTGACACGACTATCGCAGGGGTTGATGCGAATCATAACGGTATCCGCGACGACGTTGAACTTGCGATTTTCAAAGCATATCCGAACTCGGCGAAAATGCGCTTGCCGCTATTGCAGTATGCGCTAGCAATGCAATTGGAAATGACTTTGCCTATATTAAATAAAGATACAGTTACGGCCGCGGTAGAGGATACTGAAAGTAGGGCAAATGTCTGTTTGTGGACGTTGAGCTCTCGGTCAGATCTAACTAAGTTTTTGGCGGATATGAGAAAATACGATAATTTTGTTAAAAATTTACAAATAAATACCCAAGAACGCGATCAGTACCTGACTAATTTCTATGAATATATAGGGAGTTATTCGTCATCAAATGACGGTTGCGATATAGATCCAGCCACGTTGCCAAATTAGAAATCCAAGCAATGAGTGTACGCACTCCATATCAATACAAAAGGTATATTGGCTATTTCCTGATAGTCGGTATTTTTTTGATTCCGAATCTGTCCCTCGCCGATTGTGTTCCCGGGAAGTGCTCGGCTGATGGATATACGATTGCGACAATTAATGGAATTCGTACTAATGAAAGAGGAGCAAGAGAAAACATGGTCGCTTTAAAAGACGCCGCCGGGACATTTTATAATAAACAAAATATTGATTACGAATACCTCCTCAATCCATCGCA
>JAGWKM010000259.1 GCA_028865305.1 Patescibacteria group bacterium
AGGCCCTTTTCGCGGAACCGCGCCTGCTGCTCCCACTGGAACTTGAATTGCAGGTCGGTCAAGCAGAACGCCTCCGTCTGGAAGGCATTCACGTTGATCGTGAAGTTGCGCGTGATGTAACCGCCACCGATGTTGATGACGCCGGGCGAACATGCCGCATTGCCGGTGCCGTTGGACAGCGTAAGCGCCGTCTGCGTCAGCGGCAGGTAGCTCGTAGGAAGTTCGTGCGTCGCCGTGACCACCGTCGGCGTAAGGCCCATTTCCAGCTCGAATGGCTTGGACTCGATCAGGCCCGCAAATGGATCCGTAGTCCAGAATCGAGCGAAGATATTGTTCTCGAACTGGTTACGTCTGGTTAAGAAATATGAATTGATGTTGGATAGACTAGCCATGATATTGATTAGTTAAGCATTGACAGTTTGTGTTTCTTAGGCATTGTGCCTGTAGTGAAACGCATTGAACAAAGCACGAACGCTTCGGGAACGGCCACATCTCCCGCCTAGGCCAATTTCCACTAATCAGTCGCGTTCACCAGACGCGGCAATTTTTCGGTGTGGATGCGTTCTGCGCCCACCAAATAAAACAGTCAACAAAAAACAGCATGATCGAATACGAAAAACGGTGGTCGGTAAAATCGATGACCAGAATTGAAAAGAAGCTGTTCTATTGTTGGAAGGGAATAAAAAATCGGTGCTATGCGCCAAACAGCACGGCCTACAAGCATTATGGCGCACGGGGCATACTTGTGTCTCCGCTCTGGAAAAACGACTTTCTTCGGTTTGTGGAAGACGTTGGATTTCCCCCAAGTCTTGATATGGATTTGGACCGCATCAACACAGACGGAAATTACGAGCCCGGAAATGTTCGATGGATAACACACCAGGAAAACATGTGTAATGTGCGCAACAACCAGTGGGTGGAAATCGACGGGGTGAAGAAATTGGCGAGTCAGTGGGCTGACGAATATGGGATTAGTCGACCAACATTTTCGGTTCGAATGAAATTGGGGTGGACCGGTAAAGACCTTCTTGCAAAGCCGTGGACCGGAACCCACACACGAACATTGACAATTCGGGGTGTTACAAAACGAGAAACCGAATGGGCAAAGGAGCTTGGGATTTCGCAAGGTCTTTTGCTTTATCGCATCAAAAAACAAGGAATACCCTTGGATTCTCTTCCGGATATTCCACCACCAAAACCCAAAAAAGAAATGGGTCCTGACGGGAAAATAACAGATTCCGCTTGACACTCCAGCGCAACGTTGTAGCGATACTGCGCGTGTCCCCCAAACGCGAGTTCAGCAAGCTGCATCCGAAGGTGCAGGAATACATTCTTGAGAATGTGCGGAAGGCCGGCTCGGTGAAGGGTGCGTGCAAGCGGCGCGGCGACTCCGCGTATTACTCGAAGCTGGCGAAACGGCGCATGGTGAAGCAGGCCGAGGGCGAATCTCTATGACTACCCCCAAGTTCACGGTAAGCATTC
>JAGWKM010000056.1 GCA_028865305.1 Patescibacteria group bacterium
GACGCCGCCCCTCCGGGGCGGCGAAGAGGGAGAAGATACCCCGTCCGTGAGGGCGGGGTATCTTCATTCTCCGAATTAAGGTAAAATTGCTGATAATGGCTTCATCGATAACCAGAACGACTTTGGAACACTTGGCCAAGCTTTCGCGCATAGAACTGGATCCGAAGGAAGAAGAAAAGCTCCTCAAGGACCTCGGGGAAATTTTGGATTACTTTACCGAGCTTGAAAAACTGGATACGGCGAGCGTCCAACCGATGGCCGGCGGCACGGATCTGAAAGATGTCCTGCGCGGCGATGAAGAACGGGAAAATACGGATCAGGGCGGCGGCGCGGACGCGTTCCCTGAAAAGGAAAGCGGATTCCTGAAAATTCCACCCGTGTTCGAGTAGCCGTCATCCGGCTCGGCCCGCCTCCGGCCGCCGGCTGCGATCCAGGAATGCAAAATGGAGTTAAAAGACCTCACAATCAAATCTTTCCACGAAGGGCTGCTGAACAAAGAATTCAGCGCGCTTGAAATCGCCCAGGCTTGTTTCAAGGAAATCAAAGAGCGCGATCCGGAGATCAATGCCTTCTTGAGCACGGCCGAAGAGTCCGCAGTCCGCGAAGCGGAAGCGGCTGATTTGGCAGTTGCGAAAAACGAAGATGTCCCGGACCTCGCCGGCGCGCCGCTCGCCATCAAGGACAATATTTTGATCAAAGGCCTGCCCGCGACCGCCGCATCGAGGATTTTGGAAAAGTACGTCGCGAGCTATGATGCCACGGTTATCCGAAAATTAAAGAAGGAAAAAACCGTTTTCCTCGGCAAAACGAACTGCGACGAATTCGCGATGGGATCCTCGACGGAAAACTCAGCATTCAAAATTACCCGCAACCCGCACGATCTGACGCGGGTTCCCGGCGGTTCCTCCGGCGGTTCGGCCGCAGCCGTCGCAGCCGGCTTCGCGCTCGGCGCGCTCGGTACCGATACCGGCGGCTCCATCCGCGAACCGGCCTCGTTCTGCGGAGTCGTCGGCCTGAAACCGACCTACGGCGCAGTATCCCGCTCGGGAGCGATCGCAATGGCTTCGTCGCTCGACCAAATCGGCCCGATCGCAAAAACGGTTGAGGATGCAGCCATCATATTCAAGGCAATCGCCGGAAAAGATCCGCTCGATGCCACGAGCTCCGGTTATTTCGATTCACATAAAAACGAACTCCTGAATCCGCCATTGGAGAAAATAAAATCGCTCACCGTCGGCCTGCCGGAAGAATTTTTTATCGGCGGCACCGATCCGGCGGTCATCGGCGCCATGGAAGAAGCGGTGAACAAACTCAAAACACTCGGCATCCGTTTCGAAAAAGTTTCCCTGCCGCATGTGAAATACGCGCTCTCGTGCTACTACATCATCATGCCCGCGGAAGCAAGCTCGAATCTTGCCCGCTTCGACGGGGTAAGGTACGGTGAACGGCGGATTGCGGACGGCGGACGGAATCTCGCCGAGCTTTATTTCAGAACCAAAGGTGAAGGGTTCGGCGCCGAAGTGAAACGGCGCATTATCCTCGGCACGTTCGTGCTGTCTTCGGGTTATTATGACGCCTATTACGAAAAGGCGCAGAAGGTGCGCGCTTTGATCAAAAACGATTTCGATGAAGCATTTAAATCGGTTGACGTGCTCCTTGCGCCGGTTGCCCCGACGCCGGCGTTCAAGATCGGCGAACGGACTGACGACCCGCTCTCGATGTATTTAGCCGATATATTTACGATCCCGGTGAACCTGGCAGGCCTGCCGGCGATATCGGTCCCGGTTTCGAAGCGCGGGGCTTCCGGCCTCCCCGTCGGTTTCCAGCTTATAGGAAAACGCTGGCGCGAAGCGGACATCTTGGGAATGGGAACGTACTATGAGAAGATATGATGATCTACTGTCATCCCGGACTTGATGTGTCCGCCATAGCTTTGGCGACGGCGAACCCGGGATCTGGAATTTGGAAAATGACTAATTAATAATTAATAACGAATGGATTGTTGGGGAAATATCTAATTAATAATATCTAATTAATAATGACTAATTAATAACGAACGTCTAATGTCGAATGTCTATTGGAAATTTAATATTGGACATCCGTTATTAATTATTAATTAGACATTAGATATTCTATAAAATGCCCACAGCTTTCGCCCAAACATTAGGTTCCTCTACCGCTGCTATCGCAAGCGCCACCGCCAAGCTCGGCACGGCCGCCCTTTCCGACTATTTTTCCGCGCTCGGCACGCTTCAGGTGATCAGCGTCATTATAACCATTTTCCTCGTTGTCGCGATCATTTACATCATCGCAAAGACGGGCTGGCTTCGGTCGCGCGTCGAAAAATACCGGACGGTAGTCCTTAAAACCGATCTTTCGCAAAAACGGGCAAAAGAGGGATGGGAGCTGGTGCAGAAGCATTTTTTCGCCGGCGACGATAATGATTTGAAAATAGCGGTCATCCAGGCGGACACGATCCTCGAAGAAGCGCTCCGGCACGCGGGCACGCGGGGCACGAACCTCGGCGATCGGCTGAAAAACCTGAAGCGCGGCCAGATGCCGAATTTGGAAGACGTATGGCAGGCGCATAAGCTGAGGAACCAGATTGCACACGAGCCGGTGTTGAAGGTAAAAAGGGATACGGCGGAAAGGGCGCTCGATGCATATCGTGAGGCACTGAAAAATTTAGGCGCGCTGGATTAACAAGAACCAAAAAAAGACATCCGATACCGGCAGAAAGGCATCGGATGTCTTTTTGTAAAACACCTCTTTTTGATTTCTCTACTGTCCCGTGCTGCTCGGCGTACCGCTTGCCGGAATCATTGGTGCCGCTGCCGGTGTCGAACTCGCTGCGGCCGGCTGCGGCTGGCTCACTGGCCGGCCATTCACTCCGCTTACCGTCACCGCCGCCGAACCCGGGATGTGCGTTCCTGAAATCTGCACCGTCGAAGATGATCCTACGAGCGCCGTTAAGGCCGCCTTCACATCCGGATCCGTCGAATTCTTCACGGTTACCCGCACCCCTTCCGGCGTCGCGAGCACGAAGACCGGCTTACCGCCCGAAAGCATACCGCTCACCGCCACATCCACCGGCTGCGCCACCGATTCCCCTGCCGGAACGACCAGGAACGAAAGATTTGCCTGCAACTGCTCGATTTGCGCATTAAGCTCTGAAATCTGCGCCGTAAGCGTCGTATTGGACGCATTGAGCGCCTGGACCTGGTTATTCAAGGAACTTATCTCCGAACTGTTGCCCTGGCTCTGCCCGGTTGCCGACGCGACCTGCGAGCTCAAACCGCTGTTTTCGAAATAAAGATAAGCCGACAGACCGGCCAGGACCAATATCAGCCCGATCATGACGAACATACTCTTCCCCATCCGCTTGGGCACCGAACCAATTCTCGCAGCCGAAGGAGAAGACGAATCCAGAAATGTTTTCGGCGCAGCCTTCGCAGGGCCGGAAGCAATGGCGGATGATGACGGCGAAATGCCCGTCGGTGTAAGCGAAGCGGAAACGAGGTCGCTCACTTTGATGCTGGCGCTCGCACCTTGCGCTTTGACGCCGCCCGCGGGAGCCGAAACGGCGGACGTTGACGCCGTTGCCGGCTTTACGGCCGCAGCCGCCGACGATCCTTCCACCTTCTTTAACGTATCTTCGACATCCTGCTCGGCCCAACCGACACCGACAAGCGCGGTCTTCACGGTATCCCGCGAAACCCCCAGTTTTAATTGCGACGAAATATACTCGACTAATTGATCTTGGACCATGCCAGCAATAAGGAACAAGCAACCGGGTGCAAAGATGGTATCTTGCGGCTGCCCGATCCTGAATTTCGACTACCTTAATTCTACCGCATTGCGGCAGGAAACAATAGAAAGTAATCCACAGGAACAAAATGCATGCTGCCCGCGCGTTGCTTCGGCCCGGAGCAAGGCGATATCAGATCGCAAGGTGGAACTCGAAATGGAAAAGGTTCTAACCTTGTAAAACCGAGTAACCGCAAAGGACATTCTCGGTTTCGTCGAAAAATGTCCTCTGTTGTGCGGGACAGCGAACCAAGTTCGAATCTATTTTTATGGCCAAAACCTAAGGCAAAGGACCAAATCCGAACGGAGGAAAACCATTGGAAGATAAACATGATTCTCCCGCAAGATTACAATAAACGTAATAAATGATGATGATAATTAAGAAAAGAATGATACCTCCCCATACAAATCTATAAGCTAATTCCTGATCCTTTGATTCATTTAGAGGATGCTTAGTAAATTTTCTATTTAAAGAATTTGCAAGTAATATGCCGAGCGATATACCCACGACAGCCAAGAGTAAAATCTCAAGCCAACCCACAAACGAGCTGGGGCTCGGCAAAAAACTTATAAAAATCAACCCACCCAAAAATTCAACGAGGATAAATCCCAAAAATCCGTAAACTATTTTTCGACCCATAGGTAAATCATAACACAGACAGAGAGCCAAGTTTGAACCCCGATTTATCCAGATTTCATCAAATGAAATTTCTCTTGTGCGGGGTAGTGAACGCTGTTAGAACAAGCCATCGCTGATATTCCAAAAAATCCAAATATTGAACAACTGTGCGCGGGAGAGGATTCGAACCTCCACGCCTTACGGCGCTACCACCTCAAGGTAGTGCGTCTGCCAGTTTCGCCACCCGCGCTTGCTTAGGTGTCAGATGTCGGATGCCGGATATCAGCCGTCTGGCATCTGACCTGTGCGCAGGGCAGGGTTCGAACCTGCGTAGCCCAATGGGCGACAGATTTACAGTCTGTTGCGATTGACCACTCCGCCACCTGCGCAAAAAACACTTAACTATCCTAAGTCGAAAAAAAAGTATTTTCAAGCACCGGACTGGTTGGCGACGGAAGAATTACGCTTTCGATTCCTCTGTCTTGCTTGCGATCTCCTTGAAATCGATTGCCGGTTTGCCATTCCCCTCCTCGGGTTTCATCTTCTGCAGCTTGTTGCTCAGGGTATTGTCCAACTTCAAAACCGTCACTTTGGTTTTCCTTAAAAACTTGAACAGGAAACCGTTCACGGCATTATCGATTTTTTCCGGCAGCTCGGAATGCGCCCAACGGTCGAGCCAGTTCTTTTTATTGCCGTCCGCCGCCGCAGCTTCTTCGGCAACCCGCGGGAGCGCCCTTACCATGAGATAAAGAATCGCGCCGGTTGCCAAAAAGAAAATTATGGAAAAGGCGAAAAAAAGCATAAGTATAGTTTATAAAGTTTTTAAATTCTGTAAAGCCGAAAAAAGATTTCGGCTTCGGCCCTAAACCTCTATCCTGCTAAACGCGTTGACCTTCACATTTTCCCCTACTTTTGCGATAACTTCGCCAACCAGTTCTTTTACGGTCTTTGATTCGTCGCGGACATAGGGCTGCGCCAATAATTCTTCCACGTCTTTCGGCGCGGCGGCAGCGATGTGCATGGCGATCGCATGAGCCAATTCCTGGAACGGTTCCGAGCGGACCACGAAATCGGTCTCCGCGCGGAGATCCACCAAAACACCGATGCGGCCGTTGTGCACATAGGAATGCACCAAACCGGCTCCGGCCTCACGCCCGGCGCGTTTCTCGACTTTCGAGAGCCCTTTCTCGCGGATGAGCGCGGCGGCCTTATCAAAATCGCCGTCCGCTTCCTTCAACGCCCGGTGGCAATCCATGACGCCGGCGCCGGTCAATTCGCGGAGTTTTTGCACTGTTTCAGTTGAAGATTCGGTTTTCATGTTGTTAAGTATACCGCAAATTTCTTGTCCGTCGTACCCGGAAAACAGTATGACGGATGAGGTTATGCTTCCTTCTTCTCTTCGACGGGCGCTGCGCGCATCGAAATTCCCTCCTTGATCGCCCGCTCCACGTTTTCCAAAAACCATTCGATGCTCTTCCGCGCCTTGTCATTCCCCGGTACCAGGTAATCGATCAAATCGGGGTCGGCATCCACGTTCGCGAGCGCCACGATCGGGATCTTTTTGATGCGCGCCTCGCGGACCGCGGTCGAGTGCAGGTTCGGGTCGATCATGATGAGGATATCCGGCTCCTTCGGCATATTTTCCAGGCCGCCCATCAGCTCAATGAGCCGGTTCATTTCGCGCTCCATTTCCAGCCGCTCCTTTTTGGTATATTTGTCGAGCGCGCCCGAGGCCAGGTCCTTCCGCAGCTGCTGCATATGCTCCACGCGCTTTGAAATGATTTTGAAATTGGTGATCGTACCGCCAATCCAGCGCAGGGTAACGTACGGCAGTTTGAATTTTTCAGCCAGCGCCTTGATGGTGTTTTCGGCCGCCGGTTCGGTACCGACGATGAGCGGCAGGCCGTTCTGGCGCACGCGCTCCTTTATGAACCCAAGCGCCCGGTCAAGCGATTCGCCGGTCTTTTGCAAATTAATGACTTCGATGCCACCGCGGTTTGTGAGCACGAATGAGCGCATCTTCGGGTTCGTCTTGTTTTTCTTGCGGCCATAAAAAACGCCCGCTTCGATCATCTCGCGGGAAGCTTCGGCGGGATACGCCTGCGCTTGCTTGGCTGAATCTTGAGTGATTATTTCTTCCGGCACGAGAGAAAGTATACCATTGGCGGAAAAATTCCGCAAGCCGGCATCGAACGCCACCGCCGCATAAAACAAAGGAGCCGAAAGCTTGAGGAAAGCCGGCTCCTTATAAGGCACCTGTCCGTCCCTATCTTCCCTGCCGACGACGAGCGCTTCTTTCCCGCGCCCACCCGTGGGCCTCGCGGTTTGATTTTGGCGGCACCACCCGCCACCGCAAGCATTGGTATGCCCAGGGTGGGAAAACGGACGCTTTCATCCGCAAGTTCAAATAGGACGGCGGGGACTGAACCCCAAAGACCCGAAGCGATAACTAGCCATAAAATAATTTAAAATCAAATAAATGTCAATGTCTGGGATAAAAGTAAAGGCCATTCCCGAAGGAATGGCCGGTATAAGGGCAGGCAGGACTGCGGCGGCGGTCGTGATTACAACCAATGTTGCTTCGAGGTCATCGAGGAAGCAGAATCACGTTGGTGCGCCGATGATGCAGGGCTGCCTTAAGTTTTCTGACTTCAGTTTAAGCGGTTGTTTTAAAAAAGTCAAGCCCCTGTATAAGCGCACCCTCTTTTGCACTCCTCGGGTAATCGGTTTTGATTCAATGATAGCAGAAACTGCATGGGCGACAATTTGTTTTTGAATGCCCAGTGCACCCGCTTGGTGTTGTACCAGACAAGATACGCCATGAGCTTTCGGTTGA
>JAGWKM010000260.1 GCA_028865305.1 Patescibacteria group bacterium
CAACGCAGCCGGGGGCGGCCATTATTTTTCGCCTTTTGGCTTTTATAGTTGACCTGTCAAGAGTAGTCAACCCCTAAAAGTCCTATATTCTTTATGGGCCTAAAGACTGTTGCGTTTTCACGCTTTTTGACGCATTTAGGTATTGCAACGGGATGAAGCGCTAGTGTAGAATCCATGACACCTTCATTATGCAAGGAATCATGTGGACCAAATTCGGGACGTGGTACCGCAAGGCGGCAGCGCGGCGGCAGGCGCAGGCGCTGCGCGCGCCGGGCGAGGGACGAGTACGAGCTCGCGTGGTTCGTCGCGTAACTTATGAGGTTCAGTGGGCGCGCATTTCCGAATGAAACCGATTCGCGCGGCGTTGATCCCGTTGAGTCGGGCCGCCAAGATCGCCGGATTCGACGTGGTCTATTTGAGGAAACTTTGCGCCGAGCGCAAGGTGTCGTATACGCGAGTCGTGGGGCGTTATTACATGACGCGCCGGCAGATCGCGGATTTGATCGTAACGGTCGACGCAACGAAGTAGAGGGGTTTTTCCTTGACGAAAGCGGAGGCGATTCGCGCGTTCCTGAAAGCGGGTTATACGCTGATTCCGCTTCGCGGCAAGATCCCGATTGATAAGGAGTGGCAGAAAACGCCCTATGGAAAATACGGAGAAGCTGAGCTCAACATACACCGCAATTATGGTGTTCTTCTTTCCGACAAGGACCTTGTCGTTGACGTCGATCCTCGAAGCTTCCGTCCGAACGATAATCCTCTCGAGCGCTTGGTGGCCGAGTTGGGTAGGCCGCTTTCAACCTTTTGCGTCACAACGGGAGGGGGTGGTATTCATCTATACTTTCGACGCGCGGTATCCGCGCGAGTCGTCAATTCCTTGCAGGCTTTCGCCGGTATCGAGTTTAAATCCGCGGGCCGTCAGGTTGTTGGACCTGGAAGCTTGCATCCTTCCGGCAGAGTCTACCAAGTGGCGCAAGGAACTCCCGAAAGTGTGGCTCAGATTCCTCAAGCGCTCGAGGACCTTATACACGCAAACGATTACGACGCGGGCGATAGCTGGAACCTCGGTTTAGAGGAGGCGGTAGAGCACGATGAAGCTGCTGAAAGACGTTACACGCAATATTTGCAGACTTGCCCCGTTGCGGTCGAAGGGCAACATGGCGACGAAACAACCTACAAGGTCGCCTGCGTCGGAAGGGACTTCGGTCTATCGGCCGAGCGCGCATGGGAGTTGCTGGCGCGGGAATGGAATCCGCGTTGTCAGCCCCCCTGGGATGGCGCCGCGCTCAGGGCTAAAGTATCCCATGCCTACAAGTACGCCAAACGCCCGCTTGGATCGGCTCATCCGCGCGCATTATTTGGCAGTTCCTCCGCGGACGCGGACGCAAGCCCCAAAGAAGAACCGGAAATAAGTTGGAAGCTCAACGGGAAAAAAGAGATCGTGCCCTGCTTGGAAAACACGCTTAACTTCTTCACG
>JAGWKM010000261.1 GCA_028865305.1 Patescibacteria group bacterium
CCGAATTTCTCAAAGTCCAGGCGATGAATTGAGCAAGGGCAAGCGATCCAAATCCGGTCGGCGAAATTTGGGAAAGGAAGTTAAAAATTTAAACTTTGTGCCCTGGTGTTTCTGTGAATCTATGAAGATCTTAAAATAATTTGTCCACTTTTGGCCGTTGGCGGGCTATGGTTGCGTCATCCAAAGCGCCAGAGGACTGGCGCACTCCAAAACGCTTCGCGACGTTCGCGGGTCATCGGCCAACGCGCCAGCGTCTTGAACTGCGGTGGTCCTCCACCGCTTTTCCACGCAGTGCAAAATAATTTCCAAATAATTTGTTCACTTTCGGCATTGGCAAATCAGGCCAATTCACGGTTTTTGAAGGATTGGAAAGGAATTAAGGGGTAGTTAAACTGTAGAGGCACGGAACACAGAAGAATTTTGGTGCGCTTTCTGTCAAACGCGTTAGACATGGAACTCGTGCTGGAATGTGCGGATTAATCCTGATACTTTTCCGCCGTGCCGCAAAATATGATTCCAAAAACATTGGCGGAAATCGCCCACAATGGTTTTTTGACGCAAGTCGCTCGCTGCATAGTCCGTGGTTCGCGCAATTTGTTCGTCAGCGAAAACGCTTTAAGCCGCGCTTGATTCATTCATGTTTTCATCAGAAATAAAATCCGTTCACTTCACCGGCATCGGCGGCACGGCAATGGCGTCCGCCGCCGCCGCGATGCTCGATAAAGGTTTTGCCGTCACCGGCTCGGACCAAAATGTCTACGAGCCGATGGCGTCGTTTCTCGCTGCAAAGAAAATCGGCGTGATGAACGGTTATGATGAACGGAATTTGTCACACAAGCCGGACCTCGTCGTCATCGGCAACGCCATTTCGCGCGGCAATCCGGAGGCGGAATTTTGTCTCGACCACAAACTGCGGTTCTGTTCGCTGCCGGAATTGCTCAAGGAATTTTTCATTCGCGGCAAACGTTCGATTGTCGTTTCCGGCACGCACGGAAAAACCACGACGACGAGTTTGCTGACGTGGGTTTTTGAGCACAATGGATTGAATCCGAGTTTTCTTATCGGCGGCATTCCGAATAATTTTTCGCAAGGCGCGCGTTTCACCGACAGCGAGTGGTTCATCATCGAAGGCGACGAATACGACACGGCATTTTTCGACAAGCGCAGCAAGTTCGTCCATTACCTGCCCGAAATTGCCGTTGTCAACAACCTGGAATTCGACCATGCGGACATTTTTGAAAATCTTGAAGCCATCAAAAAAAGTTTCGCGCAATTCCTCCGGCTCGTGCCGCGCAACGGCTTGCTCCTGGCAAACGGCGATGAGCCGAATCTCGCGCCGCTGCTCAATGTCACGCATTGCCCGGTAAAAAAATTCGGCCTCGGCGAAAATAATTCCATTCAAGGTTTCAATTTGCGTTTCGGTCCGACGGCCACGGAATTTGAAATTCCCAGCTTCAAATTTCATTTGAATCTCGT
>JAGWKM010000057.1 GCA_028865305.1 Patescibacteria group bacterium
GTCTTTATCCAGTTGAGCCAGCTTCGCGTCTAGCATCGAATGAATACGGGATTTCCCTTCAACCCAGCGCCATAGCGTCACACGATCAACGCCAAGCGCGGCCGCCGCCTTTACTATACCCCCGCGATTAAGCACCCATTTCCTAAGCTCGCGTCGCGTCATTTCCGCTCCAGGATGACATTAACCGGCGTGTCATAGTAATCGTCGGCGCCGCTCGCCGAGTCCACGATGCCGCCAATCAATCCGCCGATTGCAATGTTACCGTAGGTCGCCTTATCGGTGCCCGATTTCTCGGTAACCGTGCCGGGCTTGTAGCCTTTCTTAACGCAATAGATATCCAGCTCGTCTTTTGTCTTATCGATCGTCAAGCTGCCAGGCGTCACCACGCTGCCTATCACCTTGCCGGCGCGGATAAAGCTGCACGAAGCGCCTTGCGGCGATGTTACGACCTCGATTTTCTCGGTTGTGCCGTCCATGATCGTCGCGCAACCACCTAGCATCAGACACAATAAAATAATCTTTTTCATAACTCCTCCTTGGTTCCGTCTTCCCAGTAAGAAACCGGATCCCTGTCCGGCACAGTATGAAAGCCAAGACGATTTTTCGTATCGAACCATTCAACCGTCCCGATTAACCTCATCTCCGCGACGCGCCACCCGGTCGTATAAAGCTTCTTCCAGCCGACGCCCCATTTATCGATCAATATCCGCCACACGTCCTTGCCGGTCGGCGAGATGATATTGGCGAATCTTAACCCGTCGGCCGCCAAGAAAAACGCCGCAAACACTTTCATATTGACTTCGTCGCGTAGCGGCACGCCTTCTTCTTCGCACGGTTTTATCTTAACTTTACGGATCATTTAATCACCGTCATATAAAATAAAATCGCCAGCATAAGCAAAGCTGTTACTAACAGCCAATCGGATACCGCCATGCGAAACAGAATAGCCAGCCTCGCGCCGTTTTTAGCCCAAAAATCCTGTCTCATAACTAATTCCCCTTTCACTTGGTAACCGCTTTAACAAGTAATGTTGCATTTTGCAAGCAAAAAGAATTAGCCCGTTCGGTCGCCTCGACGCTTTGCAGCCGGTATGCTGCATTATGTAACATTGCTGCAACATCTTGCAGAAGGAAGCCGATATAAATAGCGGCGGCGATACAACCGAGATTGCGAACGGCGAGTTTTAATAGCGTGTCGATCACGGCTTATTCTCCTCTGCTTTAACAATAACCGGTAGCTTTAGGATTGCTTCAAGCAACTCTAAAAGCAACTCGGTTAACCATCCGTTTTTAGATGTATTTATAATTTCCGCGATAGCAATTACTTGGTCTAATTCTTTTTCGGTCAGCCTTTTTTGCGGGGCGCCAGCGCCTGCGTTAGTTATAACGGCGCCGGGCTCTAATAATACTCGCCAGTCCGCGCCATCGCCGTTCATAGCTTAGTCTCCTCTGCCTTATATTGATCCCATAACCTGCCTTCAGCCTTGATAAGCCGAAGCGCGGCCTCGCAAGCCGCAATGACAGCCTGGTTAGGTTTGGGTTGCAATTCCTCTTCTTTCAGGACTTGCGCGATTGCGATTCGGTCAAGCATTTTTGCAGCTCCTTCCAGATAGTCGCGAATATCGTGTTTTCTTTCTCGTCGAGTATTACCCCGTTTCCTATCGCGCGGCATACCGCTTTATAAACCCGCGCGCGGATAAAAGGATTCTTGATAGCGGCGTCTAGCATTAGCTTATTTCCTTCCATAAAATTGCGAATAGCTTGGCCGCTTGCGGGGGTTAAGGTTAAACTCGGAAGTAAGCGATGTTCTTCATTTTCGGAGCCGCTTTTCCTTTATTGAAAAGAGCGTTAAACGATGTCTTAGTAATCATGTCTCTCGCCTTGGTGAGCTGATCGACCGATTGGCAAAGGATATGAAGCGTACGCTTGCCGTGCATGAGAACGATGCCATTGTCATTTTCCCTATAGGTTGTTCCGTCATTCAGTTTAAGCATGGGCGCTCCATTTTTGGGGTTAAGGTTACCACGGGCAGCCGAGGGATTTCTCCCCCGGCGCACCCGTGCAAGGGTTACATATTTTCGTATCTTAAGGCATCACGGGCAACATGGTTGGCCGCTTCAGAAAGGCTCATGCCACTTTTCACGCAGCGGCGAATAAAACGAAATGCGGCTGCGATGTTTTCTTGATTTGTTGAGTCAAAGTCGGCGTTGGGCCAATAGCGCACACACTCCTTGACGGCTCTCCTGATATTGGCTTTTGATTTTGGGCCAATATCAAAAATATCAGGAAGGTCTAATCCCTGACGGGCACTATAGGCATCACAGCTTGGTGATCCTAACAGTTGTTGCGGAAACATGATCTTCTCCTTTGCACGGGATGCCGAAATCCGTCCGGCACGGTTTTAACTGTTGACGATTGCACGACATAAGGCGTTAGCTTCGGAAGCATCCAGCGCCATCTTAATAGCCTCGATCCATTGCGCGGCGCAGTCGCCAACAAGCCGCTTGCCGCCGAAGCTTCGGTTACGCGTGACAACAAGCGAGCCGTCGCGCATAACGCAAGCCGTGTAGTTCTGATTTTTGAAAAGCGTTGTCGTGGTGATAGTCATCAGGCACCTGCCTTTTGTTCGACAACCGGCGTTGTCCACCGGTTAAATGCAGTCTCGGCTTCGGCGAGCGTCAAAAACCATTGGCCGCCGCGCGTGCCGTCGCGGTTATAGCTAATCGCGCCATAAGCCTCCTTTGTGTAGCGCAGGCACGACCCCGCCGGCTCATAGCCTTCGGTTTTATGGAGAAGCTCAAAAGGACGATCGAACGCGCCCTTGCCGGTTTTTAATACCGTGCGGCGGCTCATATTTTCGTCGGCAACCGTGCCGTATTCCGCAATCCGTTTCATGGCTCTCCGCTCCTCGTTAGTTGTTGCCTCGCATCTCGTGGTTCTTTATCTACTCCCTATTGTTTCAAATTGCAACATCAATTTTCATGGAAATATGTTGCAATTTGAAAAAAGCAATATAATTGCGTGGCGAAAAGTTAACTTTTAGGAAAGGATGCTAAAATCGGAATCGCCGGGGGTAAATGTCGTTGCGGCCGGCGCCGGCACGTCACCGAAGGTATCAGGATCGATTGGCGCGGGCTCTACCGTACCTATTTCCTCGCCGGGTTGCGGCGCCGGTAAAGGCTTGTCGCGTGCCGGCAGGCAAGCCGGCGCGGTTATTAAGGTTTTCTCGTATTCCAGTTCCGAAGCCCGCGGATAGCCCGGCGCGGGCCTCTTGCCGGCCGCTAGGGCATCGTAGCACGCCCAAGAGCATATAAAGCCGTGCCGCTGGCCCGGTTTCGTGCCGGATATGCTTTGATGGATCCAAGACGGCCTTTTGCATAAATGGCAACGGTACAAGGTATAGTAAGGCGATTGTCCCCAAGGCGGCCGCTTATCGGCGATTAGGGGAAGCGAGTCTATAAAGTCCTCCTCTTGCTTTTCCTCTTCCTCGGTTGTGTTTAATTCCTCGGCCGGCCCTAGCCCGTGCGCCTTTAGTATCCGGTAAACATGCCGGCGCGTGATGCAGAAATGCGGGGCTAATAACTTAGCTGGCATCCCTTTCTTAAAAAGGTCTAAAAGCCTTGCGGTCTTTTTTTCGTTCATAATTACTTTAGGCATATTCCCTCCCGCGCTAAAAGCGTCCCGTCTTCGGCATGGCCGATAGCTATCACTTGGCGTTGAATCCCTATAGCGTTTGCCGCGGATGTTACAAGCGATTCCTTTACGCGCCAGTAAGCCGCGATATAAGCAAACGGTATCCCGGCGCGTATATCTGCCTCGATTGCGGCTCTTTTGCTTAAAGGTAAAAGATATAAATCTTTCAATAGGTTAGTTTTTTTACAGACGTTGACCATAAATTGCCCCTGTGACATCACATGTTTTTGTCGTGGGACAAAGACATAAGACAACCCGGACATAAAAGTCAATGGATTAATGGCGCCAATAAAAACACGCAATTTATCCGCTTTAGGTCTTAGGTCTACGCATTGACAAAAGGACGCTAAAACGTTTTAGTGTCCGTATGTCCCTCCCCCTAAACCCTAAGGTTTAGGGGGAGGATCATTCGGACAAATGGAGCGAGTGACTTTTAGTTAAAAAAGGGATAGATTAAAAACTATCGCGAGCCGGCTTGGCTTGCGATTTAGTGGAGCGTATCGCTTGGCTCGCTATTTAGTGGAGCGTTAAAAAAAATGTTCACACCGGTTAAAGGTTAATATCGTGGCGTACGTGCCGGCCGCGCCGTTTCGGTTATCGTGGCGCCGTGTCCCGCTACCGATAGAGGATGTTTTAACCGTACCGGCGGTTCAGGTGCTAGACGCGATACAATTCGGGGCGTACGTCCGGTTGCTCATAGCGGCCTTGTGGCTAGGGCAAGACGTGGAAAATATGAACTCATGGCAACGCTGCAAGGCGGCGCAAGCACATCATCTGTGGCGCCGGTGGAAGACCAAACATGAAAAGCTGGTTATGGCGGCTTGGCGCGATAGTTTCGACCGGGCCAAAAAAAAGTATGACCGGATGGAGTTGAGAAGACAGAGAACTAAAGTAGCGCAAGTTAAAATAGACGCAAAACGAAAAGCTGCCCGTGCAGCATCGAAAAAAGCCAAAAAAGCGGTAGAGGTTGTCGAGTCTAAAATAGCACCGCCTTCGCCAATCCAAGGTTTTTTTCCGCCCCCGGTTTATCCTCGCGATAGTTGGTCAAATCAAACGCTCCGTTCTAACGCGAAACAGGCTATGGCGAATCAAGATCGCGGCTTGTTGCGCGAGACTAAATCTAGTGGTGTGAAGCGGGGTAGTGCTGAAGACTTGCTTAAGTAATAACGAGGCAAACGCGAGGCTAAATTCGGAATATAAAAGCCCGTAAATCGCGTTATTATTTAATTATTAAAAGGAATGCTTATTTTAGACTTCAAATTATTTTACATAATGGGGCTTATGCGCCTTATGTTGCATTCGACTAGGCACAAGATACGGGGAGGGGGCGCGCTGGCGTCCGGGGCTAGGAGAGCCCTAGGGGGCTATGCGGTCTCGCGTTATGCTGGCGAATCGGATGGACGCGGGATCGTGAAAAGGTGGGGGGTTCACGCAGAATCCCCCAGAAAAAATTTGGCTCGGTGTTACCTGGTACTAGACCACGCGATACGAGACTGGAGACGCGCCATAAGCACCATAAGCACCGTAAGCACCATAAGCGCCATAAGCACCATAAGCACCATAAGCACCATACGAGACCACGCGATACACCATACGCGATACGCCATAAGCGATAAGCCATAAGCGAATTTCGTATCGCTTCTCGCCAAAAAGTTTTATGCTCCGATTTAAGTTATGAAAAACATGCTTGAAATTTTCGCATCGTGGCCGCGGCTGACAATCCGGCAAGTGACGGTATTATTTTTTCTGGCGGATGGCGTGCAGCACGATTTTAAATGCTTGCGCCTGGCTGTGCGTATATCGGCGGCTGCGTTGTCGAGGAATTGCACGACGCTTACCGAATACGGGCTCGTTGAGAGGCGCCGGGATGAACACGACTGCCGGCGTTGTTGGGTTAGAGCGACGGACAAGGGACGTGAATTAATCGCGCTGGCGCAAGCTAAATTGAAAGAGACTTGATTTTAATGTTTACCAGGTATAAGAGGATTTTAATTAGGTAACCGAGGCAACCTGTGGAGCTGACGACATGCGGGCCGCGCGCGATTGGGTTGACGTTGTTTTGTATCAGTTACGCTCGCAGAGGCTCGATACCGAAGAGAAGCTCCGGGCTTTTATCGCCGAACTTATACAAAAAATCCAGGATGACGCGCGGAGTCTCGGCTGATGAGCGATATTGAAAGCCTGCGCCGAACCCTTGAGCGCGTAAAAAACCTTCATCGGAAATTGACGCAAATAGATTTGGATGATGAGATAAAAAGCGATAAGTGGAAGAATCTTTATTTTTTTAAGAATAGCAGATCGCATTACGGCAGCAATTGTTTTGACACGGAACCTGTAGCAAGGTTGACGGCCGAGAAAATTATCCAGGGTATCATACCGGGATTATATTGGGTATTTCCGGATGGATCGAGGGAATGGGCTGTCGAGTTCTCGCATCACATGCAAATTCCGTGGAAGAAAACATGATCGCGTCACGGCTTGATCCGGAAAAATTCAGGGCGTGGCGTAAGAAGCTTGGCTGGAAGCGGGAAGAGACGGCGTCGAAGTTAGGTATATCGTTATCGACGGTAAGGAATTACGAGAAGGGCTGCCGGACGGATAGGGATGACGTGATTATCCCTCTGCTGGTAGCTTGGGCGTGCGCGGCGATCGACGCCGGTTTGAAACCACTAGGCGAGGAGTGAGGAAGATATGTATGTCGTCAACTTTTTATTCAGGAACTCGAACGTGCAATGCGGGTTTACGTTCAAGGGATTCAAGAACGCCGACGAGCTTTTAAAAAAAGGGCATGAGTATTTGAAAAAGCCGATGCCGAATATGATGTCGTCGGCCGTGGTCGAGGTCGAGGACGATTTTGGCTGCAAGGCGATGGTCGATATGGGCTCGGTGAATGCCGTAATCTTGAACGACATCGATGCCGAGACCAAGCGCGGCGCGCAATTCGAGGTGCAGCGGCAGAAAGAATTTGCCGTCGCTATGCGAACCGAGGCCGGCAATCCGGCGAATAAAATCCTGACGCCAGCAAACGGCATCGTTCCTGAAGGCCGCGCTTAGATTGAAGGTATAAAAAATGACTAAAAGCTACTATCTGCACCCTGCCGGCTATCCTACACGGGGGGCGGTGATCGATGTCGGCTTGAAATGCATGCATAGATGCAAGTTTTGTTACTACTCGTATCTCGACGGTAGCGACGATCAGTTCAAGGGTATGCGGCGCGCGGATTTCAGGACCAAGGAACATATTTTTAAGCTGATAGATTCGTTGGTGGCGAGCGGGTTCCTGCATGCCGATATAACCGGCGGCGAGCCGACGCTACATCCGGATATAGTTGAGATTATAAAGTATGCTAGTGATAGAGGGTTGGCGACCAGGATCATCACACTCGGCCAATACTTGATGCGGCGCATGCATAAAAGCGAGAAGGTGTTGCTCGACGAACTGATCGATAACGGCGTCACGAATTTCCTGATGTCGATGCATCAGGTGCATGAAGAAAAGATGATGGAGTTAACCGGAGGGTCGT
>JAGWKM010000262.1 GCA_028865305.1 Patescibacteria group bacterium
ACCGGCGAACCGCCGAGCCGAAGCGCAAATAGACGGACGCCGTCCTCGACCCTACTCCAATCGGGCGAGCCCCCGTCTGGCAGTGTCTCTCCTCTGTCAATTCGCGCGATTACCAATTCTGATTCTATCACCTCGCCATTAACGATATGTCGAAATCGTACATGCGTCATCTGTCGCTCTTTCGTGGCTCACCCGAAGTTGCCAGGATAGGCTCGTGTGGGATGGAATTCGCGAATCCTACTTATTTAGGATATCGGATGCAAGGGGCTGCCGATACAGCGACAAAAATACAATTGTAGAGTATTGAAAACAAGTAACGGTTGAACTAATCCGACATAATTTCAACGAAAACAGAAGGATTGCCAAACGCCGTGTCGGCGCGTACTCTATTCCGAAAGAAATCGTTTATCGATCTATTTCGGGGAAATCGAATGCCCGACTTGGCTTTTGGCGACTGGCTATTTCTGGCTGCAATGTTGGCTCTCTGCGGATATGGTGCGGCTTTTGACGGCTGGCGTTGGGCACCGATCTGGCGAAAATGGGAAAGCGATGTCAACGATCGTTGACAAGACAATAACGCGAAAACGGCCCTCGGAGATTCCGAGGGCCGTTGCTAAACCATTGTGCCGACGTCGGCAAATGGCCGTCCGCTCTCATTTATTCGCGTTGACCATTCAGCTCGGGCCATGCCTTTTCGCTGTGGATCGCTGCCATGATCCGCCAGAATGCATGGCCAAGGTGATCCTCGGTCGTGTCACCGTCGCAATATTTCGACAGGTGGCGGATCGCTCTGGAGACGCAAGTCCGGGCTGAAATCCCCTTTTCCCAATCGCGGTCCCCGTACCGTTCCGCCCCTTCGTGCGAGACTTTCGCCAGCCGTTCCAAGGCGATTCCTGAGATCAAATCATATCGCAGGCCCTCCGCGTCCTTCGATCCCTTCGCGCCACTTGGATAAGTCACGTAGTCTTCGCTCATTCCGCCCCCGCCACAAAATGGCCTAAATACCCCGTGGATTTGTCGTACAGATAGACTTCCGCCGCGCGTCGATTACCGATAAACGCATTGTCATGATGCCATGAGTCGGTGCCCGACAACGCCGACATCCACCTCATAATTACACCTTGATGTTCGTCGGCGTCCCGTGTCACAAACTTACGCGAAGTATGCAAGTGTCCGAGATGCCATTCGCGGCATGAGCTTTCGGCCCATTCGCGTGCCCGTTCGGTCGCCATGACGACAGGGAGTGTCGCCGGACCTTTAAGCCCGTCGCCGTGCGTGAAGCCGATCAGGTTTCGCCCCCAATGAATATACTTGCGCGTCGACGGCGAGACGTCAACGGTGACCCGTTCGCAGTGCCGAAAATAAGCCTTGAGTTCACGGCACAAAAACAAGCTTGTGACTCGATCGTGATTGCCGGGAAGATAAAACAAATGTACGGAGTCGCATGATTTCAAGAGGTATTCTACGGAA
>JAGWKM010000263.1 GCA_028865305.1 Patescibacteria group bacterium
CTGACTTGCGAACTCGCCCGACCGGAAATGCACCGCTGCAATCATACCCTTTCCGGCTGTCTCTGAAATTACCGCAGGAAAACGCGCTTTTAGGACTGCAATCATGTCGTGCAGCAATTCTCCTTTGCGCGCCGCCTCCCTCACCAACTCCAACCGCTCTATTTCGTCAATCACCGCCAGCCCCGCAGCGCAGCAAAGCGGATTCCCGCCGTGCGTGCTCGACATATTCCCGACCTCGGGCAGATCGAGAACGTCAGCCCTGCCCAGAACGCCGGAAAGCGGTAATCCGCCGCCCATCCCCTTGCCGACGCAGATCAAGTCAGGTTTAACGTCGTAATGCTCATAACCGAACTTCCTGCCGGTCCTAGCGAAGCCTGATTGCATTTCGTCGAAACACAAAAGCATATTGTGCTCGCGGCAGAATTTTTCAATCTCTTGGACAAAATCGGGAGGGTAGAACCACGCCGCCCAACCCTGAAAAGTCTCGAACATCATTCCGCAGAAATCCAGATCAGCGTCTAACTGTTTCGCGTGCAAAATGATCGGCAACCATTCGCGGAAAAACTCGGCGGCAGTCTGGTTTCTCGCAAATAGAATATCTGGAGATGGAAACGGGAAATGGGTAATGCTTGGATCATCAAAGCCGATCCACGATTTTTGTGAAACATTGGAACTCATCAATTGAGCGCCCATTGTGCGGCCATGCCAGTTTCCTTCGATGCACAGAACCCCAGGACGACGCTTGCCGACTTTGTAGCCGTGCATTCTCATGAGTTTAAGAGCTGCTTCCGTTGCTTCGGTGCCAGCAGACAAAAGAAACGCCTTATCGAAGCCCGACCACTGCGTCAAACGCTCCAGATATTCAGCGCGGATTTCCGTGGCGTAGTTATACGAATGCAGCGGTTTCGTTTCCAGAACGTACCGAACAGCGTTTATTACCGCCTCATTGGAATGCCCGACGCTCGAAACGAATATGCCGGAAGTGAAATCTATAAATTTATTTCCTGCGCCATCCCACACAGACGCATTCGCTGCTTCAGACCACACAATCGGCAATTGGCCGTGCATCGACCGCGATTCCACGGCATCAAGCCGCGCCAATATAGCGGCAGTACCAAGCACCGGAATTTCAGTCTTTATCGTGCGCCAATTGGTAGAGACCCTCGGCACCTCCCGAGGGTCACGCGAAAACAGATAAGCGCTCACGGGAAAAACCTCCGCACAAATTCAGGATGCTTCCTAACCTGATACTGCAAAAACTCCCAATCTTCTTCGGTGTCGATTTCAGTAACGGGAGGCGTTATATACGGCATGACTGCGCTACCGTGAAGAAACCCGCGATAGATTGACTCGGTGCGAACCACATCGACATAGCCGTTCGGCTTGTACGTTTTCGGAAATTCAGAGCGTGCGTTATTGAATTGATCCATATATGAGCCTCCGCCAATTCCACGCAGTACGTT
>JAGWKM010000013.1 GCA_028865305.1 Patescibacteria group bacterium
AATAAAAGAGGTGGTAATGTAGTGGTGTTGGGAGGGAATGAACCTTTCCAAAAAATATAAATGTACAAAGAAGAAAAAAATGGAAGTCTGGACAAAAAGTGAAGTTTTGTCCGGGTTTGGGGGAATCAGATTTAGAGAAAAATTGAAGGGCAGAAAGGAATCAGAATTAGTGATTTTTGGCGGCAATGGTGCGGCGGAGGGCGGCGAGGTAGTGGCGGGGGTTGGTGATTCGCCGGCGAATGGCGGCGTAATAGGCTGAGGAATAGCCGGAGGAGATTAAGGCGGATTCGGTGGCTTGGATGTCTTGGGTGAGTTGGGAGGCGGTGAAGCGGTCGCGGCTGGTTTCTTGGCGGGTGTTTTTAGCGGCCCAATAACCTGGTTGCCGGAAGATTGCGGTGGGGTTGCAATGGGTCTGCACTTCAGGTTTAAAACGCACCATGTCCCAATACAGGAACTCGAAAAAGGCGAGGAGACGGTCCAAATGGCAATCCGTGAGGCGCGGATCGGTGGAACTATGGAGATCAGGCATCGCGGTTACATGTGCAAGGAGATCGCGGTATTCAGCGTCCGGGATTTGGGCTTGGGCCTGGGCGCGCTTGAGGAGGATTTGTTGGGGACGGCTGAGCATGGGAAAGGGATAAAATTTAAAAAGGAATATCGTCATCTCCAACAATCGGGAAAAGGTCGAGCTTATTGCGAATCCGCATGAGGCAAAAATGGCGTTTAATGCGCCAAGCCGAGCTTTTTTGACGAATACAACTCTTTACATATTCCCAGAAAGTCAACGGTTCATAGCGCACCAGAAGCCGAATAAATGCCCAGTGAGCTTCCTGTGACGATGGAACAACCCGCTCCCTACCTTCATAATCCGCGCCAATAACGACGCATTCGATTCCTTTTTGGATGATCCCATAAATCTCATTTTTTGGTTCCGGGTATTTTCTGCCATTTTCATGATAAACTTCTCCATGATCGCGAGGAACGTGATAAACGGTCCCTTGCAAGTTCCAGCGCTCCAACCAATGCTCGTTCGTGTGATGAATCCCCGACCCTCCGCATGACCGGCATTCCTCATGGGCCGTGTACATGCCAGACCCATCGCATTTCCAGCACATTTTATTAACGCGTTGCAAGTCATAACCATCCCGCAATGCAAACCGCTTCAAGAATCGCGTTTTGAAAGGGTAGAACCCAAATTGCGGGTTTGCATTCGCAATAGCGAACCAGCGCAGCTCTTTGGAATGGATCATATCAATGGTGCGGGATGAGACTGCTGCAAGCGGGGCAGCGTTTGATGGGGGCGCGGAGCATGACGCCGGAGTTGTCGCGGGTGATGGGGAGGAGCCAGCGGTTTTGCAAGAAATCCAGGTCGCGGGAAATGGTCTTGTAGCTGACTCCCAGATCAGTGGCGATGGCTTGGATGGTGGTGGGGCGGCCCACAGGCAGCGCGCGCAAGATCAGGTGGAACCTATCCAAAATTGGTCGGTTGTGGATGGCGGTCATATCAGGTTGAGTTGTTTGCCGGAGGGTTTGCGGGAGGCTCGACGGCGAGTGTTCTTCAGTTGGCGATAAAGGGTGGAGAGGATTTCGACGTCCGTGGCCTGGATCAGGACGACGGGTTTGAGGGTGTCTGAGATTTTGGGGCAAATATTTTCGATCCGTTTGGCTTTTTCGTTGAGGTGATCCGCGCGTTCGCGGATGGATTGATCCACGGCACTTTCGAGGTAGCGCGGGAGCCACGCAATGGATGCTTTTTTTTCGCGAATGCTGCGGAGGATGCGCAGGATTTCAGTGCGGATATGGCACACGTCAAAATGCCAATTGCGGGTATTGCACTCATGTCCGTACCGGGCGATGGCTTTTTTCAGGGCGGTTTGATCGCGGAAAAAATCGCGGGGGCGATCCGCGTAGAATTCACGCGAAATCGTCCCCAGCAAATTTTGGATCAGGTCCGCGACGTTCACTTTGTGCTTTGGGTGACTTCGGGCATTTTGACGTTGCGGTATTGCTTGAGGTTATGGTGCATGGCAATACGGTTAAGCAATGCTTTGCGAAGGCCCAGCGCGGCATTGCTGGGGAATTCCATTTCGCATAAGGCTCGGTTGAGCCGCCGGACATGAGGCATTATCAAATTGGGCAATTCGGCGAAGGCCTTGCGGAAAAGGGCATCGCGGAAATTGCGCTCAGTGTCATCCGCGCAGGCGCAGCCGCACCAGTCTTCGATGTCGCGGACGAGGCCGGCGTCTTCTGTGAGTTCTTCTTTGGTTTTCATTGGTCCTTTTGGTTGGTTTAGTTTAAATGCTGGCGATAAAGAAAATGGCAGTCGTCGCGATCATGCCTACACAAACTCCCCAGAAAAAAATCAAAATGAAGTCTAGCTCAATGCGGGCGCGTTGGCGTGTTGCGCGGTCGAAGTTGGCAATGCCGCTGGTGGTATCGTGGAGGGGAATTTCGCGGATGGTTTTGATCATAATGTTCTAGGGTTTAGGGGGGTTTAATTCCAATGGGCCTTTATGCTTCATTTCTTCCCTGGGATTGAAGGCTTTTATTTGATGCGGTTGAATAACCGACATTGTCAACTCACCCGGTTCCTCCGATGGAAAATAAATATCCTTGTTGGCGTACCAATCACGGTCCATCTGGCAAGCAGAAGCTAAAAGGGATAAAACCCTGGCTGCATCAGAATCCCTTTTGAAAAGAAAATCAGTGTATTTTATACGCAAAATTGTGGCCATAGAATCATCCTTTCCTTTGTTTTCGGAGCTGCATAATCCGGCGTTTGATCAAGATAAATTTGGATTTCATGTTGCGTTTAACGGCTTCGGTTCCCGCCAAATTAAGCATCTCGATGGATGAAATGTGGGGCAGTGTGGATTTACAGTCTTCCACGCTGGAATAGAGGAGATTTTTGATGGAGTCGTTCATTTTAATCCTTCCTTTGATTTGGCTATAATTTCTCCGATTCGCTTTATTTGCATGCGTTGGGTTTCGTACCACTGGGGGTTGAATAAGGTGTCGGTAAAAACGTCCAATGCCTCATTTAATTTGACCATTAAGGCCAATGTTTCCTCCATATTGGAAATTCCTTTTTGGAAATTTTTCAGTTGTTCCTTTTTGATTCTTCGGCGGCTTTTCATATCCATTCCTCCTTCGGTTGGGATTGTTTCACGATGCGAAGATGCGCATCGATAAAGTGGGACCAATTCAGGGGTATCCCCGACTTGCGGGCGATATTTCCGGCGTAGCGCAGGCGTTCCGTGATTGCCAGGAGTGCTTCGTTTTTGGCGAGTTGGCGAAGGACTTCGCGGGGCTTTTCTTCGATGGTTTGCAGGCGGTTTGAAGAATCGCGGAAACGGATTTGCACTTCGAGATCACTGGCAGGGAACTCCAGTCCGTTGTGCTTGAGGATCGCGGTGAGGTCATTGATAGTGGGCATGTTTGGAAGTGTCAATTTATGGACAGAACGGCGCCAGACCTGTTGGAGCTCTTTTTGGCTGGCTGCACGAACTTCATCCAAATTTGTAAAGCACCAGACCATTCCACATTTCGTTACGTCATGAATTTCCCGGATGGCTTCGACACAAGCAAAAAAACTTCCCTTACGATATGTATTCGCTAGAAGGTGCAGCTCATCTAGAATGATGAGCATGTCGGGCGTGATGGCTTTTTTGATCCGCCGGGTGAGATCCGCTGTGTTCGATTTTTCGCTGATACTGAGCTCCCTGGCTATGGCGCGGACCATTCCACCGAGGCCGCTGGCGGTTTCCATGCGGATATAGGTGGTTTTTCCGTGATTGTTTTTTGGAGTGTAATATTTTTCGAGAGCCCAAGTTTTCCCGATGTGGGAAGGACCAACGAGGAAACTAATTGTCTGGCTCTCCCTTGCGAGGTCGCAAAGGGTTTCAATACGCCCAAGCGTCTCGGTTTTGACCAGTTTCGTTTCCCCGGCGAGGAAACGCTTTTTCTCCAAGGCCAAGAAATCCTTGATGGATTTAATCAGGGCCGGGCTTGGGGACAATGTGGCGTTGGTTTCCGGGTGCCGATATTTGCCGGCCAGGATTTTGTAGATAGTGTTATCCGAACTCCCGACGCGAATGGCAAAATCCGGTTTCGGCACGGGATGCAGTGGATCGGTACACCAGAGGAAAGCGGAGACGATGGCTTCCTGGGCGTCGGCGGAATAGGGCGCGATGTTGGCGCGGAGGGTGTCGAGGCTGAATTGCCAGGAGGCCCGGGATTCGTTGCCGACGATGCTTTGCTGTTCGTCCTCCTTTATTTCAGGGCGCGATGGGGGCAGTTTGATTTGGTCCATGATGTTCCTTTTTTTGTTTGTGTTTGATGGTCAGGTGAGAAGGTCGTCGATATTGCCGAGGTCGTAGATTTGGTCCTCCTGGCGCGACTCGCTCGGGACGGCTTGCGCCATGCGAGATTCGCCTTCCAATTCCTGGGCGGCTTCCGCACCAGGAGGAATGTCTTGGATCAGTTCGCCGGCATCACCTGCAAACCGCTCGATGTTGGCGCGGGTCTGGGCGGATTGGGCGGCGCGATCGCGGGCTGCTTGGATTTGTGGGCCCACTGTGCCAGCGTCGGCCACGGGGATTTGCACAGCCTGGCGCGTGAGGAATGGCGCGAGCGAGGCGCGCTGGGTGCGGGCGTGTTGCAGAGCCAATTTTTTGCGCACGGCATCGGCGCGCATATCCTCGCCGCTGGCCCCTAGCCGGTCGAGGGTTGCGACACGCGATGCCGTGCAAATGAATTTATCCGGGTTGCCCTTGGAGAGAGAATATACCACCACGTCGGTGTCGGGATCGTAATCGTTCCAATAAGCGACCACGCGACGGCCTCGGTGATTTTCCAGGGCAGCGGGATTTGAGTAGGTATAATGAGTCTGGTATTTGCCGCTCCCGACGGTGATGCGGATTCCGTTGCGGGTGACTTGCAAAACGCGATAGGCGGCGCGGTACATCCATTTGTGGGAATCGGGCATGACCGGCATTTGCGGGGCGTCTTCGGCCCATTTATCCGCAGGCGCGCGGCCTCGCAGGATGGTGCCGTCGTTGCGCTCGTGGTTCAGATTGTTCATCACCTGTTCCAGATGCTTGGTGTAGTCGGCGATGTGCAGGAAATATTGGCTGGGGTGGGCTTTGCCGGCGCGGACCTGGGCAAGTTGCTGGCGCACCTGTTCGGGGCAATCTTTCATTTCCATCCGGCCACAGAATCCTCGCACATGATCAGCGGCATGCTGCAAGCTGTTGAATGCCGTTTCGATGATTTTACCGCGTGGGCTGCGGGTGTGAATGAGTTTCACCCCCAGGCTTTTCAGCCCACCAAAACGGGCTTCGTCTTCAATGCCTGTTTTGTGGCCGCGCACCAGGTTGCTTTGCCAGGAACCGCCCTCGAATATTGCGGTCTGGAAAAGGCCGTAAGTGTCGAAGACATCTCCAACGAGGCCCCAGACGTCATCTTTGGTGTACTGGCCTTTGCTTCGGATCACGGCGCGGATGTTGAGCCAGGCCATGGAGCCGACGTCCATGGCGGCCAGGATTTGGGGGCGGATCAGGAGCCAGCCGTCTTCGTTGGGCCATTCAGTCCAGACATAACAATTCGCGGTCATGTCGTCCGCAGTGAAGGCTTGGCCTGCTTTCAAATTCTCGTAGCTGCATTCTGTGTAGGGGCCGTCGAGTTTGGCCGCTTTCGGGCCAATCTGGATCAGGCGCGTGGCGAGCGGTGAAACGCGTTCGCGGATGGCAGAGCGAATGCTGGGCGGGACGTAGCTCTTGCTCGCATGGCCACCGTGCATCCACATGCGACTGCTTCCTTCGATGGTCGGGTTATTGAGCAAGCTGTCGCGATAGCCGCGTGCGACGTTGAGGCGACCTTTGATGCCGCGTTCGACGGAGCTTGCGGCAGCGGCGAGGAGATTGGTTTCTTGCAACTGGCTGGCGTAGGATTTGCGGCCCACGCGACCGCGCTTCTGTTCGACCAGGCCGTCGAGGCCGCTGGCCGCATAACGATCGCACCATTTGCGGAGGCTGGAGACGCTGATCCTAAAGAGGGGATTCTCGCGTTGCATTTGGGCTGCAACGAGGGTTAAAGCGGTTTCCTTGCCGGTTGCAGGGGCATTTTCCTGGACGAGCTGGACGGCGCGTTCGCGCATCAATACCAAGGCGCGGGCCTGCTCGCTGTGGGCCAGATCGGAGTAGCGCACGAGCGGGGCGGTTGTTTCGGCCACAGGCGCGGGAGCGGCCACGATGATGCCGGCAATGTGCGCGGGTGGAATGAAGACGAGTTTATTGCCAAGCATTCGCGCCGGCCAATTTTCGGCGGCAGCGGTGCGCTTGACCATTTTCTTGCCGGCTTCGCCTGGCTGTCCAATGGCCAGGGCAATTTCGGCGGCGGAATAATATTGGTGCGGATCGGCGCTGGCTGTCGCCGGCGCGGGTTGGTCCATTGAGACTGGGGGCACAGTGTTCATGGGATGTTAGTTTGTTTGACGGGAAATTTTGGTGGCCAGGGCGGATTTGACTTCGTTGTTTTCCTGGCCGAGATTTGCAAGGACGCGCATGATATATTGGTAACAGCGCCGGGCATCATCCAGGTCGCGATCAATGCGCTTGCTACGCTCCTGGAGTTCTGCCAGGGGCAGGCGATTGAGCGGGGATTGAATGGGGGAAGGCATGTTCAAGCTTTGTTGAGTAGCCGGTAATGGCTATTCCGTTTGCGGCTTCCCCGCTCAACTTTATTTTCGATTTTGAAACCGCGATGGCGAAGTTCATCTATCCGGGAGTGGATATTTAAGCTCCCGCTGAGAGCGACAAGTTCCAACATACTGACCCATTTTCCCCTCGCATTGCGGAGGGAGTTGAGGATGAGAGAGCATTGGCTGGCATCCTGGATGCGGCCCGCTTTTTTGAGAAGGTCGTCAAAATGGCTCATAAGATTTTAAGGGAGGTTTTGCCAGGCTGCATCGGAGAAATTTTTCAGGAGGATTGAAAAACTTCCAATCTCGGTGGAATTTATCAATTCCCTGATCCTTTCGATTCTCTGGATTAAACGATCGACGGTTTGTTTTTCGGAGGGATGCAAGACATCTGTGGCCTGTAATTCCCTCAGTGCATTTTCGACGGAAGTTCTGAGAGATACAAAATCGTTGTAGGTTTTCAGGAGGTCCGAAGCCGAACGATTTAAATCAAAAATAGCCTTTTCGGCTATTTGGATTTGCTCATCGGATGGTCTCATATTTTTTGGGGGAGTTGGGCGCGGCTGGCGCGGACGCGGTCCAGGGCGGTTTCGAGTTTGGTTTCAAGGTCCCCGAGGAATTGATCAGGGTCGGAATCTTCCGGCATCACGAAATTGTAGTTCTCCTCGCCCAAATGGGTGAGGGCTTCGATGTGCTTTACCGAGTCGGTAAAATTGAATTCGATCTGGGTTGAACCCAGCATTTTGCGCTGGCGGTATTTCACTTCATCGTATTCGCCGAATTTCCTCATTTCCCCAACCTGGCGGAGTAGTGAAATGTAACCCTTTGGCGACTGCAGAACGAAAGCCTTGGCTTCACGGAGGAGTTGCTCTTCCGACAGGATTTTCGGGTTTTGGCTTTTGACCCAACCAAGGACCTGGTCAGCAAACTCGATATACCGGCGGATGGTTGTCTCACTTATTTCACCGCAATAGGCCTCCATCATTTCCCCCCAGGCCCCATGCTCACATTCAGCCTGGGCTTTGCCGAAGAAAATCCCGGCGAATAAAGCCGCCTCTTTGGAGGCTTGAAAATTTTGTCTGAATTTATTGTGGAGTTTTATGGCATCCACCATCCACTTGGAGGCATTATTGGCGATTTTCATTTGGTTTTCTTGGAAAGAATTTCAACCTGACCTGTCCGTTCCCATTCCTTGAGTTGGTTTTCCACGGCATTCCTGATGATGAAAGAGCATGTCAGGCCGTATTTCACGCGAATGGCATCAAGCCTCTTTTTGGTCTTGTTTGAGAAGCGAACAGGTATGGATGAATCTAACGCAATCTTCATTCTGAAGTGAATGTAATACAAATGAATCGTTTCGCGCAAGAAAAAAGTTTGTTTTTTTTGTATTCGTGTGTTATACATTCCTCATGGCAGTGAATACAACCATGACCGTCCGCTTGAGTCAGGAGTCGTCCGAGCGGCTAAAACTCATTTCCATTCAGAGCGGACTTAGCTTTTCGGACTTGATCCGAATTGCGACAGAAAAAAATTTGGATGAAGTGGAATCGGCTGGAGGAATTTCCATTCCTTTGCGCGAACCCACTGTCCCTTACCGAACGAATTCCGAACCATCCACTCAATCCCAAGCCCAAACAGCCAGCGGCAAACTCCTCAAAAAAGCAACCAGTGGTGTGATAAAAAAACCCTGAAAATGGAAATTTATGAAAATCACCTGCCCGGATTGCCAGCTACCGATTGAAATTGTCGATTCGCCCAAAATTAAGAAGCTCCAGAGCCAGGGAGATTTTTGGGGGAATTTCGCCATCCTCTCAGCCATTTTAGGGTTCATTATCCTCATAATCTCCCTTCCCAATCTGGCTGAGGAGAATTTCGGGATGCTTGGATTCTATGCATCTGGGGGCTTGATTGGATTTTCCCTATTCGCATATCTCCTTTCCCATATCATTTACCTGCGGCTGGATATACTTTCCCAGGCAAAATGATTTTTACGATCGCCATGGTTATTGGGTCAATTGGATGGATTTGGCTGGCTGTAAATACCCTCAAACGCATCCTGGATGAGGAGCTGGAGGAAGAAGCGCGGAGGCCCAGGAGGCGCAATCGTCGGGGATTCGGTGGGCGCTGGCGGTGATTGGCCCTCATTTTCTCTCATTTTGACTGCCAAATCCGCCACGTGGCGGATTTGATCTTCAAAACCCCAATAAAAAGGCCGTTTTTTTGATGGCTTTCTCTCATTTTGATTCTTGGCCGGTTTTTCTCTCATTTTGATTCGGTGCTAAAAAAAGTGAAAATAATTGTTGCACAAAAATAAAAGAGGTGGTAATGTAGTGGTGTTGGGAGGGAATGAACCTTTCCAAAAAATAGAAAGACAATATGAAAATCACAAATCAAACTAATGCAGGCTGGATAGTCATTAACGGCTCAGGTTGGAACCATCACAAGACGGCCGATGTGCTCAATGGCATTTTGGCTGACTCAGCGGACACCCTCCCCATTGTTCCAATTGGTTACGCGGTTTTAGTGGCACCGATTAGCGACAAACCATTTGGGCTGCGTTGCGCCTTAGTCAAAGCTCAAGCCCGAAAGGTTGAGGTGATTGACGGGGTGGATTACGATGACGGCCCCGCTGAGGGAGCGGGTGAGATGGATCAATGGGCATTCAATGTTTTCGGCTGCGAAGTCGAGCGCATCCACAGCGTTAAGGAGGAGCAGCAGTCGGAGGATGCCAGCCAATATTTTATTAAAGTTATTTCGGAACAGCTTTTAAAGCTCGCCATTCCTGCCTAAAAAGCAATCCCAAAAAAATAAACCGGGAGCAGGCCGCCCCCGGGTCAAAAACTAAATAAAGTAAAAATATGACAAACTTTAAAAGACACCAAGAAGTGAGCGACATCCAAAGCGAAACCGAATTGCAGAATTGCGCTCTACTCGCAGCTTATATTTTCGGCAAACCCGGAGGATGGTTCTTCCTTTGCAATGGAAGTGTTGATGGATTCAGTAATGACTACGCGTTAATTCATTCTACGCCAGGAAATATTGAATGCCACTCCGTTCAAGCGGTTTATTTGAACGGGGACGAATTATTTCAATCAGAATTGAGTGAAATTCTGGAGGATCAAGCAGCCAAAAATGGTGGTGAACGCCCCCCGGTTGAGACATTCACTGATGAGGAAAAGCAAGGTGCCATTGGGGCCCTCCGCGAAGCTGCCGAAGCTGAAGAAGTGGAAGATTTGGAGGAGTGGCTGGAAACCCTTTGCAATAATAGTCCCTCGGATGTTTCGTTTTGCGATTGGGCTGCCGTTGCGGCTGAAATAAAGCCCGAGAAAAATGAAGCCCAAAAAAAATAAACCCGGGGCAGGTCGTCCCCGCCTCAAAAACCCGGCGAACCTGTACATCAGCATCCGGGTCACTCCTGAGCGCAAATCCGCATATCAAGCGGCTGCCGCGCCTGACTCCATCACCAAATGGGTCGTGCGCACGCTGGATGCTTCCATCGGGAAATCCGGACCGTTTGATTCAGGTTCGGACCCTCTTTTTTCTCTCATTCTTTCTCCCAAATCCGCCACGTGGCGGATTTGAAACCAAAAACCCCAATAAAAAGGCCGTTTTTTTGAGTGGTTTCTCTAGTTCTGATTTTTCGCCGGTTTTTCTCTAATTCTGATTGGACAGGATTTGGCCCAACCCCATGCGATGATGGGGGCGTGATTTGGACCAATCATCTTCATGCAGCTTCCTGAAGGATTTGTCCGACCCAAAAAACAACCAACCGAAAATAAGGAGAATAAAATGAAACTGATATTGGCTCTGATGGCGGCAGCAATGGTGGCCGTGGGCGCGCAGGCGCAGACGAATGTGGCTGGTGGCGTGGCAAACCTTTTGACGAACACTCCGTCGGGCGGCTGGTTCGCGAGCGCGGGGAGCTACCTCTCCAGCAGCAATCCAAATCTGCCGGTCCATGGTCAATTTGAGTTGGGCCTGGGGATGGCTTATCAATCCGGGGTGAATATTGGAGCTGATCTCAATATCCGCTGGAAGCCGGCCTTCACTGATCTCAGCACCAATTATGGGGTCGGATTTGAGAGCGTGACGCGCAACGCGGGGATTGCCGGCACCGTGGTGAGCGAGATGGTGGGGCCTTTCCTCTATTATCAGCCCACGTCGTTGCCGGATGCTGAGGTTAGCGCGGGGATTGATGGCGGGTACAGTCTCCTGGATCGCGGTGCGGCTTGCACTGGATATATCCAGGTCCTCAAGATGGCCACTCCGAACACTTACCTGGCAGCGAGGATTGCGATTGAGGAGGATGCAGGGGTTGTTTCGCCTGCGCCGGTCCTGACGGCTTACACCGGGGTCACCTTCTGATTTATTTCCGCCGACATGCCCCTTCTTTTCCTTTCAGAAGGGAAGGTGGCGTGATGAACCACCACGGCGGAAATTCCAAATTTTTCAAAACATTCCCCATAACTACATGTCCACAGACCTACCAGGAGTGAGCGGGAACGCGCCAGGCGGTAATGGCAGCATTACCAGCGCGTTCCCGCCGCCAGGGATGCCAACAGTGGCATTGGAGATGGCCCGGCTTTGTGCGGAGGCATATCAAACCCACACAGTAGAGGACAGGGCCACACAAGCGGCAGCCAGCGTGACCCTCATTCAAGGCCAAATTGGTGTGAAGATCGTGGCGGCCTTCAAGGGGAGCAGCACTCCGCAGGATTTCATCCAGGACGCGAAGTTCGATTTGCGTATGCTGGGGTATTCCAATGCAGCCCATCCAGTGCGCGTTCATGCCGGGTTCCTGGAGGATATTTCGGCCATTGATACGGGCGTGACCCAACAAGTGCGGGGATTGATGAATCGGTTTCCAACGGCGAAATTGTGGATCACCGGACATTCCCTGGGAGGTGCGCTGGCGTTGCTCTATGCGGTTGAGGCGGTGCGGCTGGGCTTGCCGATCGCGTGGGTTTACACCTTTGGCCAGCCCCGCGTGGGCGATGCGGCTTGGGCTGCCATGTACGGTGGGTTTCTGGGACGCAAGACCGTCCGTGTGGTGGATGAGAATGATATTATCCCGCGCACGCCGCCCTGGTTGATGGGGTACCGACATGCCGGCAACCTGGCTCTGATTGAGCCTTGGAATCATCTGGCATGGAATCCCGGGCTGCTTCGCAAATTGGCCAGCGATACCACCGGACTCTATGAAGGCGTGATGCAACGCCAGGATGTGCTGATTCGAAACCATTTCATTGAGCAATACATTGCGCGGTTGCGCGTGTTGAATTGATTTTACATGACTCCCAACATTCCTGAACTCACAACCTGGCATGCTGTGCTGGGGCTGCTCGGCATCATCGCCGTGGCGAATATGGTGCTGTGGTTTGTGTCCCTCACCAAGCAGGTGTTTGGCCGCAAACCGACGCTGGAAGAGGAGATGAATTCCAGCGCGAAAAGTTTGCGATCGGAAATTTACCAGGCCAAGAATTCAGCGCTCAAGGAAATGGGCTCGCGTTACGCGGCCATTGAAGCCAGGACGGCCATACTGGAGGCGCGACATGAGGAGATGCAGCTAGATCGTGAGCGCAAATGGAAGGAATTGCAGCATGAGATCAGCGAGCTGCGGGAGACGATGGCTTTCATTCGCGGAAGATTTGAAAAAAAGGACCAACATGATTCGACCCGATAACATACGCAAAGAAATTTTGATGCAGCTCTATGCTGCCAGGCCGTTGAGCATCAGCGCGGAGCGGATCGCGCGGGATGCACGCAAGGCCGGCTATGATTTCACTCCGCATGAGATACTCAATGAATTGATTTTTCTCCAAGATAAAGGGCTTGTGGTCAGCCTCAACAATTCAATAGGGAGCGAGTTGATTTTCAGGATTCACGCGCTAGGGGTGACGTACTACGAACAAGAATTTCAATGAGCCAGGCACGCACAGGAAAGATCGCCCGCGCTCCGTACAATGTGCGGATGGCAGTGAACACCATGTTGCGCGATGGCGCAACAAGCCGACAGATCATCGCACTCCTGGAGGGAGCGGGGATCACCGGGGTGAACGATCAGAATGTGACCAACTGGCGCGAGGGCGGATACCAGGATTGGTGCAAGGAACAATCCAGGCTGGACGAGATGGCAGCAAAGCGGGAATTCGCGATCGAGATCGTCAAGCAAAACCAGGGATCACAGATTCATGAGGCAACCCTTCATCTGGCGGCGAGCCAGCTTTACGAGGCTCTGACGGATTTTGACTTGGGCAATTTGAAAAATCTTCTGGCCGAAAAGCCGGAGAATTATGCCCAGATTGTGAACGCGCTGGCGAAGTTGAGCAAAGGTGCGCTGGACGTGCAGAAATACAAGGATTTTGTGCGGGAGCAAAAGGAGAAGATCGAAGCGGCGGTCGGTGTGGCGAAGACCAAAGGCGGTCTCACACCGGAGACACTCAAGACGATTGAGGAGGCGGCGGCAATGCTATGATCGCACGACGCACCATCCGTTCATCCAGTGTCAGGCCCTCGTATGTGCCGGAGGATTTCGCCGGTCGCTGCAAGATTTTCCCGGCTCCAACGGCGGATGGTCGTGAACCGATCTTGCTGGCTTACCAAGCCGACTGGGTGCTGGACAATTCGCGGCTCAAGATCGCAGAGAAGTCGCGTCAGATCGGTTGGACATGGAGCGAGGGTTACAAAATCGTCAGGGAAAAATCCCAAATGGAATCACGGCTGGACCATTGGATCAGCAGCCGGGATGACATCCAAGCGAGGTTGTTTCTGGAGGATTGCAAGTCTTTTGCAGGACTGCTGAATATCGCTGCCAAGGACCTTGGATTGATGGTGATTGATGACAAATGCAGTGCGTATGTTTTGAGTTTCGCGAACGGTTTGAGGGCGCACAGCATGAGCAGCAACCCCGATGCTCAGGCCGGCAAGCGCGGTGGGCGCACGCTCGATGAATTCGCTCTGCATCCTGATCCGCGCAAGTTGTATTCCATCGCTTATCCTGGTATCACCTGGGGAGGTTCACTGAGCATTTTCTCGACCCATCGAGGGACGGCCAATTTCTTCAATGAGCTGATCAACGAGGTGAAGCACAAGAATAATCCGAAACAATTCTCCCTGCACAGCGTGACATTGGAGGCCGCTCTCGCGGATGGCTTCCTTTACAAGCTGCAAAAGAAACTGCCTGCGAATGATCCGCGCCAGCAAATGGATGAGGGCGAATATTTCAACTTCATCAAAGCCGGATGCGCGGACGAAGAAACTTTTGCCCAGGAATTTTGTTGCATCCCCAGCGATGACAACAGCGCATTCCTGACCTACGAACTGATAACCGGCTGCCAATATCGTGCGGAAGAAAACTGGCAGACGGATTTAAGCGATGCGAAAGGGAAATTGTTCCTCGGCGTGGATATTGGCCGGGTGAAGGACCTGACGGTGATCTGGGTTCTGGAGCAGCTCGGCGATGTGATGTTCACGCGGCGGGTGATTGAGATGCGAAACGAGACCTTCGATAGCCAGGAGAATATTTTGTATCCGATCCTGGCGCTGCCCCAAGTGCAACGATGCTGCATCGATCAAACCGGCATTGGCCGGCAATTCAGCGAGCGGGCTCAAAGCCGGCATGGCAAATATAAAGTCGAGGGAGTGACGTTCACCGGCGCGGTCAAAGAAGAACTGGCCTATCCATTGCGGGCGGCGTTTGAGGATCGCACGCTTCGCATCCCGGACAATGATCATGTGCGCAGTGATTTGCGGGCGATCAAGAAGGAAACCACGGCGAGCGGAAATATCCGGTTCAGCGCCGATCGCGGGGCGAATGGACATGCGGACCGGTTCTGGGCGCTGGCCCTGGCACTGCATGCGGGCAAAACCAAACAGGAAATGGGTGCAGTGGTTGATATATGAAACGCGCTCAAAATTTTGACGGTCGTTTTCTGGAGGTGGTTCGCAATGCGAATCCGGCGTTTCGCGGGGCGTTGCCGTCGAGCACAAAGGGAGTCTCCTCGGACGTGGCGGCTTTCCTGAGCGGGACCGATCTGGAACAAAGCGAGCGCGGGGCGCGCCTGGTGAATCCGTATGCGCAATCGGCGTGGATTTATTCGGCAGTCAGCATCCTGGCGCAGAGTGTGGCGCAAATCCCCTTTCGCATTTCCCGCGTGGCATCCGGCAATGCGCGGCAGGTGCGCCAATTCCTGGGAAGCCAGGACCCGCAGCAAAAACGCCAGGTGACCAAGGCTCTGAATGAGAAAATCCAGGAGAGCGGTCCGGTGGTGGATTTGTTTGACCGCCCGCACATCAGCATGTCGCGGGAATTATTTTGGGAATCGGTGGTGACCTGGATGGCTTTGCGTGGGGAATTTTTCATTTTCCCGGCTGACCTGATGGGCAATGCCGTGGATTTGGCCCAGGGCAAATCACCGCGCATCAGCAGCATGGTCACGCTCAGTCCTGATTTGTTCTGGCATATCGTGGTTGGCTACGAGCTGGAGGGATGGAGATACACGGGATCGCCGTTGATCTCTCCGGTGGAGAGCCAGATGTTGCTGCCCAGCGAGGTTTGCTATTCGCGCAGCCCGAATCCGTATCTTTATTGGCGCGGCTTATCGCCGCTGATTGTGGCCCTGGCCCCAGCGCAGACGGATTTTGCCGGCGAACAATTTCAAAAAGGATTGTGGGTGAACAATGCTGACACCGGCGTGATCGTCACCACAGAGCAGCAAACCACGGCGGAACAGCGAGCGGCGATTCTCCAGGCATTACGCGAGCGCAAGCGCAAGGCCGGCACGGCGGATCGGCCCATGTTTTTATGGGGCGGCGCGAAGGTGGAGAAGCCAACCTTGTCCATGATGGACATGCAGTTCCTGGAAACGCGCACCTTCTTGCGTCAGGAAATATTCTCCATTTTCAAAGTTCCGGAAACCCTGGCCGGCTTCACCACGGATGTGAATGACGGAGGGGCCGGAGGAAGCCTGGACGCGATCAAGGGAAGTTTCATTGAAACGACGATTGGCGCGATTTGCAGGCGGCTTGAAAGTGCGGTGCAGCCGATCATCCGCACCTTTGGCGATGACTTGGTGGGTTGGTTCGACATTGACAGCCTGCCGATCATGCAGGCCCAGCGTCGGGCGCGGCTGAGCAGTGCGCAACAACTCTTCGGCATGGGCGTGCCAATGGCGGATATTAATACCCTCCTGGACCTCGGGCTGCCGGATCGGCCTTGGTACAAGCAAGGATGGATTCCTTTCAGTCTCCAGAATCCCATGCAGCAAGAGGCGATGCCTGGCGAAGAGGACCCGGCAGCACAGGATGGCGATGAAGGAAAGGACGGGAAAGAAACCGGCTCAGAGGATGATAACCAGGAGAAGTCCAATCCTTTCAATCGCTTCGCCCGGCTGATGGCTGCGCCGGCGACGGTGCGCAAGCCGGATTACACCGCGTTATGGGAACAGCACATGGCCGATCGGCGCACAGCCCATAATCAATTCCGAAGCAAGGTCAGCAAAGTGTTGAATGTATTCCGTGGGCGCGCCCTGTCGAAGCTGGCGGAAATTCACCTTGAAAAATCGGCGGGACGGTTTGGCGAGATTCGGGGGGTGGTGGATTTGATTTTCAACGCCGGTCAATATGGCCAGCAACTCGGCAGCGAACTTCAACCGCTCTGGATGGCGTATTTGCAGGAAGCATCGGCCAATCTTCTCAAGGAAATCGGGTCGCCCGATGATGCCTGGAAATATCCGCCCAAAGAAGCCCTGGAATTTATTGCCGGCAGGAAACAAACCATCATGGGCTGCGGCGACACCGTGCGCAACCAGGTGAATACCACCCTGGAGGAAGGCATCACCGCGGGCGAGACCCACGAGGAACTTGCCGATCGCATCAAGGCGGTTTTCACACAAATGACCAAAACCGAAGCCAAGCGCGTGGCGATGACAGAGGTGAACATCACCTACAACCACGCGCGGCATGCGGGAATGACCCATGCCGGGATCACCCACAAATCCTGGCTGAGCAGTCATGGCCCAACCGTTAGGCCCGCGCATGCGGAGGCTGAGGCGGTCTATGAGCGCGCACCGATCCCGCTGGATGATCCTTTCGAGGTGATGGAAGAGGAGATGCTTTATCCTGGGGACGATTCCCTGGGGGCCAGTCCCGAAAACATCATCAATTGCCAGTGTGTGCAACTTGCTGCCAGGGTGAAGGAGCAGTCCCAGGGAAAAACCCTCTATACTATATATGGTCTGGGTGTGCGGGAGTACCAAAAGGAGGGAAAATCGTGAAACGCACACAATTGACTTATAGGCCCTCGGGAATTCCGACCCACTCAATACCCGGTCCGGCATTTCCGGTCATTGCAAGGGCAGTTGCACAGGTTGCAATACCCATTCCTGCAATCGAGTGTCCAAACCCAAAAAAACCATCCGTGAATAATCAAAATGAGATATGAAAACGCTTGAAACTGAATTTGGACCACGATTGGTCAAATTGTGTGGTGGAAAACCCGGAATCCGCGCCGGTCTGACCTGCGAAGTGAAGGCCCTCACCGGATCGGAGCCGGTCATGGACTTCATCGCCTCCACCAACCAGGTGGATCGCTATAATGAAGTGATCAACCAGGACGGATGGCAGATGGACAACTTCCTGGCCAACCCTGTCGTCCCGGATTGCCATGATTATTCCAGCGTGAGCAAAATCCTAGGCCGGGACATCCTGCCGAAGGATCAACAAGTCCAGGGCGGAAAACTTGGCGCCAGAATCCTTTTCGCCACGGATAATCCCATGGGCAGCCTGGCATTCAAACTTGCCCAGGGCGGATTCCTGAAATCCATGTCGGTCGGTTTCATTCCACTGACCTGGACAAACGGAGCCGGAGCCGATGCGCCCGATCGCACCTACACCAAATCTGAACTTTTGGAGAAATCCCTGGTGGTGATCCCGGCCAATCCTGGTGCGACCATTGGAAACCAGATCAAGAGCGTGCTGAGCGCGGGCGAACGCCGCGACCTCGCTGATTGGCTGAAACAATTTTGCAGTGAACCATCCCCGAGCGCATCTAACGCGCCAGCGCCGGGGATTCCGGGCGCGGCACTGCTAAACCTCGCACGCATGCTCCGAGGCTGAACGAGCGGCAGAAACCAAACAAAAACAACTCCAGATTGATATGAAAAAATTGTCCGAATACAAACAAATCGTAGCCCTTGGCCTTGTCGCACTTCTGTGCGCCGGCCTGTTCCTCGCCGGCGCGCCCGGTATCGTCGTCTTGGCAACCGTCATTCTCTTCCAACTCCTGGCCTTTGCCATGAGCAAACCTTTGCCCGGATGTTTCAACACTGTACTGACTCCTGAGCAGCTCAAGGAATTCGAGGACATTTGCAAAGAACTCAAGAGCTACGTTCCGGGCCTGAAAGATTTGCAGGGGGCGGAAGGCGGATTTGCCGCGATCAAAAATCTGCCCACCCTCCTCAAGGCCGAGAAAGATCGGGCCGATGCCATGGAAGCCGCGCTCAAGAAGCTCCAGAAACGAGGCATCGCTGCGACTGGCGAGAACAAAGTTCGTTGGGTGGGCCGCACGCCATTCATCAGCGATATTGCCGCTCGCGCGATCGCCAGCGATCTCATTCTCCAAGCCCATTCGGTTTCCGGGATGTTGCCCAAAATCCTGGGAGACGAAGAGCGTTGCGAGAAATTCCTCAAAGAAGCGCGGGCCTTCGCCGGCATTGAGCAAAAAGCAGGGGGTGCCTTAAGCCCTGCCGACATTCCGTTGCCCACCATTTACATGCCGCAAGTCGTGGAGTTGGTGTTCGCTTACGGCCAAGCCCGTCAATATTCCACGGTGTTCCCGTTGGGCGCAGGCACGGTGAAACTCCCGCGACTCCAGGCGGGTGAAGATTCCTTCACCTTCCTTGGTGCCGGCACGGCTGGAATGAGCGCGGCGATAGGGCAGAAAGAAGTGCAGGCTGACCTGGTCACCTTTACCGCGAACAAAGCTGGTGGATTGATTCGTATCCCCTCCGAAATCGAAGAGGACACCTTCATCCAACTGGGCCAATTCCTGGCGCGCTACATTGCCCGTCAATTCGCCCTCCTGGAAGACAAAACCATGTTCCTGGCAGACGGCTCCGCCGGCTACGCGAATATTACTGGCGTCGGCAACTATTGCGTTGCCAATCCGACTTACCTGGTAAAACCCGCTGCCGGCAACACCGTGGTCAGCGATGTCACTCTGGCCAATTTCCGGGCCATGCGCGCGCTGGTGAATCCTGCGGTCCTGGCCAACATGGCGCAGGACGGCGAGACCAATGCGGCGTACTTCATGCATCCTTCGCTGGAATCGTTGCTTGTGACCTTCAATACCGTGGGCGCGCCGCAAATCTACATGCCAGCCCGCAACGGACAACCCGCCACGCTGGATGGCTGGCCCATCCACTGGATCGGCGTCAGCGCGAACAACAACGGGATCGCCCAACCGAATGCCTTCGTGGCCTTCTTCGGCGACCTGAGCTATTGGTACCTGGGCGAACGCGGCGAACCCCGCGTGGAAGTCAGCCGCGAAGTTTTCTTCGCAACGGACGAACTGGCTATGCGCGCCCTGGAGCGCATTGATGTCGAAGCCATGGCCGTTGACGCCATGAGCGCACTCCAATTGCCGGCTGCCTGATCGCGCAATAACAACTGAACCATGATTAATCAGGGCCGGGGGCCAAAATCCCCGGCCCATTCCAAAGAAAAAATTTATGGCAAAAGAAATTAAAGATAATTTCACCGCGCCCAAAGTGGGCGACACCGTAAACCACGTCTCCGCCACCGGCTCAATCACCGAAGCCAAAGTCAAGTCCATCCATCCCAAGCATGGAGGCCGACTTGTCACCCTGGAAATCCCCGGCAAAAAAGACGTCGAAGTCAGCTATCGTCCTGTGGAAAAAGCGGCTGGCAACACCTGGCATTTCGCGCTGCTCGCGTTGTGCCTGTGGCTCGCAAGCATGGCATTCGCTCAGGCAGCCATTCCGCAATTCAGCACCTATTCCGCAGCCGGCAATTCCAGCGGCACGGCCACGGCGCTGATTCCCTGCGGATCACACAGCCAGGCGCGAGTGGTCACAGTCAACTATGTGAGTGATACCTCCGGGGCATCGTTGCTCCTGTCCAGCGGAACGACTGCATATAGTTCAATCTGGACAAACACAGCGACCTCAGCCGTCACCAACACCATTGATTCCACCAACGGCCTGACCGTCGGTGGAACCCTGGTATTGCAACATAACGGAGTGCTGATTGCAGAGACCATTCAAAGTTACGGCAACACCGGCAACGCTTCATGGACCAATGCAAACAGCTACGTCTATACCAACCCGGTCACCAGCTACGGCATTTATGGCCAAGGCCCAGCCGGCACGCCTGGCACCAATGTTTCATGGGTGGCCACCAGCGCGGCTTACGGTGTGATCCCGAACATCGGCGACAGCTATTACATCATGGGATCGGCCACGAGCATTCCGATCGGCGCAACCACGGGCTGGCTGGATGGTGAGGATGTCTATTCAGGCAACTTCGGGCGTCCGCTGGAAGTGAGCATCAGCGCGGTGACGACCACAAACCGGCTGCCGGTGATCAGCGTGCATTACGACGCCCTGGATACGCCATACTAAAGCTGAAACAAACTTTGCCGAGCAGGACTGGTCCCCTGCAAAGCAAACCGGCGCGGGTGGGAAGTTCCACCCATCCGCGCCGACCTGAAATAAAATGAAACCTGAAATTAAAAATCAAATGATGCACTGCCCGGCAGGAGATCGCATGCTGCGGACAGAGCGCGAAGGCCGGTTGCGGCCACGCGCCAAAAGCGAGGATGTGCTGCCCAGGGGCAATTCAGCCAATTCAGCCAAGCCCGAAATTAAAACCAAATGAACGCCGGCCTTTCCAATCTTGCATTCATCAAGTCCCAATTGCTTGCAGCCGCCTTGCGCGCGAGCACGGATTACGATGCGCAGATTCAGGCTCTTGGCTTGGGGATTACCTCGCAGATGGAACGGTATTGCAACCGCAAATTCATGCGGACCGTCGGGGCCGTGGATGTCTTTCCTGCCGATCGCGTTCAATTCCTTTTGACTTTCTCCCCGGTGGAAATCGTCACCGGAGCCGCTGTGAAGCAGGATGAAACCGATGGCTTCATCAATCAGCTCAACAATCCTGAACCATTCATACGAATCATTGACTACAACAACGGGATGGTGGATTGCGGAAGCACGGACGTGGGGAAAGAATGGCAGCAGGTGCAGTTCTCCTACACTGGCGGATATTTTTGGGAACAGCAAGAGCCCACGATCAACGGCGTGGCCAATCCTGCATATCCCACCGCCGTCCCGGCCACGGCATTCCTTTTGCCTAACGATTTGCTCCTCGCCTGGATTCTGCAATGCAAATACGTCTGGCAGATTTTCGATCCGCTGAATACCAAGATCGCCGCCGGCCAGGAAAGCGGGCCGCGCGCGATTGCGCAGCAAGTGATGGGAGACCTGGACCTTCTTCCGGCGGTCCAAAAAATGATCGCGCAATACGTGCGCTACGGACTGGTATGAATACGGCCAATATTACCATTTCAGGCGATGCACAGGCTTACCTGGGCAAACTGAAATCTCCTGGCATTGTCCTGGCGAGCCTGAGCAAGGCGTTGGCCCAGGAGAACCAATTGACGATTGCCCACGTCGTCCGCAAATACCTTTCCTTTCCGCGCACCGGCCCCACGCAACCCACCGGCTTGCGGGTGATCACTGGCAGGCTTCGCGGAGCCGCACGGGCCACAGAACCGCGCCTGCTCGACGGCTTGTTGAGCAGCAGCCTGGGCAGTTTTGTGAAATATGCCGAATCCCAGGAATTCGGCGCGGACATTCCCAGCCGGCCCACGCGCAGCAAACGTCCCAAGTGGGCAAAAAAACATCCCACAACCAAAGCGTTCTCGATCACTGGACGGCATATGTTCTGGCGCGGCTTGCAGGATCGGCTGCCGGATTATTCCCAGGCGCTGAGCGCGAGCATTCTAAATTTGAAGGAGAATTGATATGAGCGATGCCACTTTCCTACGCGATTTGCAAAACCATTGCCAGGCCAAGCTGCTCAGTGAAGCCGGGCTGTCCAAAGTGGTGATCGTCTGCCAGCGCAACCAGGTGCTCCTCGATGTGGCCAGCCGCCAGGCTCCGCACCTGGGCTTGCGCAATGGCTACACCGGAGCCGGCATCCAAATCGGCCTGCCCAGCGCGGAGCCGACAGACGACGATATTCCAGGAGCCCAATTCTGGGCCAAGCTCCCGATCAGCATCCTCGTGAAGGATGATATTTCCCTGGTCGTCAGCAACGGCGCCGGGATCACGGCGGAAGAGATCGTTTATTGGGTCTGGCGATACCTCAGCCAATTCCTGAACCAATACCTTGGCAGCGGCAATTGGACGGTGGCTGGGTTCGATCCCATCGAAGACCAAGCCGGTGCATACGGCTACATGATGGTACTGCAGGTCCGGCGCGCCGACGATCAGCCGCCCAAATGCAGCAATGTGACCGGAGCATGGAATGCCGGAAGCATCGTCCTGCAATGCACCACGCCCGGCGCGACCATCTATTATACCACGGATGGTTCCTTCCCCGGCCCTTGGGTGGCGCAGGAAGGCATTGCGGCCAATACCAGCCAGCAATATGCGGCGCCGGTGGCCGTGGCCAGCGGCACGGTCGTCCTGGCGGCAGCCTGGGCCAACGGATTTGACGGCAGCGACGTGTGGGCTTTCACCGCACCATAACCATGAACCAAACAAAAATAAATGAACTCCTCTAACGTACTTATTGGGCCAGGTTATGCGACCTGGAATGGCGGTAATTTCCGCTTTGCCGATGGCGGGATCAAAGCGCGATTCCTAAAGAATTTCCGCGAAATTTCAGCGGAAGAATTCGGGCGATTCGACAGCATTGAAACCGGGCGAATGATCGAAGTCACCGGACGACTCTGGTCCGGCTGGGAAAACTTGAACCTGATCATTCCCGCCGCTGCCACCAGCCCGACCATCGGATCGAAATTGTTCGGCACCGCGCCCCTGGCCCTGGTGATCAACGGCCAGGACGGCAGCCGCTTGACCGTGGTGAATGCCCAAATCACCAAGATGAGCAATCTCCAACTCAGCGTGAGCAAGGAATTGTTCTCAAGCGATATTACCTTCACCGGCCTGATCCTTCCCGGCAACGCGCCCGCGACCGCTGGCAGTTATTATACTTACGCCATCGGCGAGGCCTATGCTCCGCCCGCTTTCACGAAAGCGAATTTTGCCGCGCCCACCATTGCCGCGACCTGGGCAGCGGTCCTGCCGAATGCCGGCGTCAGCCTCCAGAATTTCAATTTCAAGAACGGCGTGGCCGTGGATTGGAAATGGGACCTGGACTACGAACCCTGCACCGTGGACGGGTTTGGCGCATTGGATGCCATTGTCACCGGATTCGAGGCCAGCGCAAAAGGCATTCCCATTGGCGCGCTCGAAGTGGACGTGGCCAGCGCAATGGCCCCGCCGCAAGCGTTGGGCGTCCTTGAAAGCACGAACGGCGGCAACCTGGTGCTCACCTTCGGCGCGCATAGCGTGACGCTTTATAGCGCCTTCCTGAGCGCGAACGATGGCTTTGCCTGGTCGAGAAAAAACAATCGTATTGGTGACCTCACCTGGCGCACCACGGTGCCATTTGCCGCTGGATTGGCCACCGCTCGCGCCGCCGCCGCCTAAGCCGCATCGCCATGGACGTGCAAGCCTACAACTCCGAGTTGACACCGCCCCGGGCCATCAGCCTGGGCGCGGTGGCCCTCGGCGTGTGGGCCAGCGGCTTTCGCCGGAGCCAGGAGCGCACCATCCAAGTCAGCAAACCCATCAACGCCCCAGCTCCCAATCTTTTCGACCGCCTGACCCTCCTGGAAAACTTCCAATTCGCGGCAGCTCAGAGCTTCGGCCTGCTCGGGGATGCCCTTTCAAATATGGGAACCTGGCCAGGACAAGTCCCCACGCTGGCCCATCTCAGTTTCACCCAGGGGAACCAGACCGTCTGGCTGGGGAACGCCGGCATCAGCAAAATCGAGCTTCACGAAAAATCCGGCAACCTGGTGACCTGGTCCTACACCATTATTGGAGGAACCTGGTCGGCAAATAAACCCTTCTAAATATGGCCATCGCACTCACAGCCCAACGCATTCGGTTCGCCGTGGATGCCAGCAATCCTTTCGGCGCCAACCCGCTGAACCTGCTCAACAATGGCCCCATTGCCATCCCCAGCGGCAGCAGCGTTCAATTCGAGCTGCAATTCTATTTCCAGCAACTCGCCGATGCCACCCTCCTGGACCTCACCCAATTTTCCAGCATAGATATTTCCATCCAGGACAATAGCGACCCGCACAACGCCACCATCTACTTCACCGAATCCGTCGGCTCGGCCAATTTCAACGCCGGAGCAACAACCGCTCAATGGCTCGCCGGGACGGCCCAGCACATCACCGCGCCGATCAGTAGCGCGAACAATGTCATCCCGCCAGCGGCCACCAGCTATTGGATCGTGGTCTATGGAATCAGCACCGATGCGAATGCCGACAAAGTCCTGCTCTTCGCCGCCAACATCCAGGGAAAAGACTCCGGCATACCGACCGCGCTCAACCCGCTCAGCGCCGGTTTCAAGGCTGGAAACAAATTGAGTTTCGTTTGCGCGGACACCCTCACCCGCGACGTGCAAATTGCCGCAGGCCCGGGCGGTATCTGGGTCACAACCGTGAACCAGGTAGGCTACAACGGCCCCGGCCAAGCCATATTCAGCCTATATTGCGCTGACGGCCTTTGGCGCGATCTCAGTCTCCAGGCCGAAAATGGCCAGTGGGTTCTGGCCCTCAACCAAAACGGACATTCCTGACCTATGAAACTCCCTTTAAACCTTCTTGCAGCCACTTTGCTTGCCTTTGCAGCCAGCGCGCAAACCAACTATTTCGGCGTCTATTCAGATTCCAACTACAACATCCTGCCCGGCTACACCATCCCCGTGGCCCAAGTGATCGGCGCGACGAATGCCCTCACCAACTACACCACGCTTTCCAGTTTCCAATCCCTGACCAACGGTGGTATCGCCAGCCTCACCAATGTGACCGCCCTCGGCACCATCCTCACCAATCTGGGCGAGACGGTATTCCCGGCATGGCCCACGCTCTCCACCGGCAACAACAGCCTGCAATGGGGCGGCCTGAGCAACACCATCGGCCTCAGCACACCGGTGATGGACAATGCGGAGATCGTCGGTGGCAAAAGCAACACCATCACCAGCTATTCCATCGCGCCAGGCATTTTCGGCGGCATCCAAAACACCATCAACGGCGGAAATTGGGCAGCAATCATTGGTGGACAGAACAATTCACTCCAGGGCTCCGGCGATCTCATTGCAGGCAGCATCTCAAGCCTCATTTTTTCGGGGACAAACTCTTCGATCCTGGGAGGGAGCAATAACATCATCGCACTCGGCAGCCAGAGCGTCATCGCCGGAGGGGGTTTCAATACCGTTGGTCAGGAATATGGCTATCGCGGTGTTTACGACGGGCCTTACGAAGCGGATTATTCCTTCGCCGCAGGCCGTGGAGCATGGCCGATCTTTGGTGGCAGCTTTATCTGGGCCGACAACGAAGGCACCAACGGAACCATACGCAACACCACCACCAACCAATTCATCATCCGCGCCCAAAACGGCGTTGGCATCAACACCAACAATCCCGGCGCCAACGCGCTCCTGGTGAATGGACCCGTGGACATCGAACCCGGCACACTCACCCTGGGAGGCACCAACGTGATGACCCTGTTCAGCCCCACAATCACCAGCAATGCGCTCAACGCCCAATGGAATGCCAATCTGCAAGCGACCACCAACGGCCTGGCGGCGATGATCAATATCAACAGCAACGGCATCACCACGCTGAGTAATGTCTGGCTGGTTGGCTCGAATATCCTCTGGCAATACACCGAATCCTCCAGCAATTCGCTCTGGTTGAACAGCAAGCCCAGCAAAGCCTTCACTGCAACCCTCCCGGCAACCTACTCAAGCATCGGCATCGCCTTCACCACTCCATTGATGCCGGACGCCAATTACAGCGTGAGTTTATTGCCGCAAGACAGCACCACAGCAGGAGCTGCAGCCGCCGGCATGCAATGGTATGTCGGCTCCAAATCCGCCAGCGGATTCAGCATCTACGTCCCGTTTGCCACGAATACTTTCAACCTGAATTTCGACTGCATCGTCCACGAAAACACCCAATAACCATGAAAAAATTTCTCAGCCAGGTCCTTTTCATTTTTTCCTTCATCCTTCTTATTTTTGACTTTACCTGCTCGGGCCAGGTCAACAGCATCACCGTGCTGGCCACCACCAACGGAGTCTTGCTCGCGCCGACGAATATTTTCCCCGCCAACATCGCCGCCCTGACCAACGCCCTGAATTCAGCAGGCTATTCCTCCGGCGGAGGGGGAAGCGGGGGATCGGCCACCAACGTCTATTTGTCGAACGGAGGGACCAACCTTGTCATCGTCACCAACTCCCCCGGAAATTGGACCATCAACACCTCGACCAATGTTTCCCTCACCGGCTTATTCACTGGCAATTTCCTCGGCTTCGGAGGCGGCGTCACTGGAATCTATTCCAGCAGCATCGTTGGCTCGGTGGCCAGTGCGCTTCTCGCAAATACTGCGAGCTATGCAACCAATGCCGGCAGCGCAACGAATATCACCGGAGCGACAGGATCGGGTCTCGATGTTGGTGGAATTTTCTCTGGATCGTTCGCAGGAACCGGAGGCCAGCTCGTGGGTTTAACCGGGGCCAATGTGGTTGGATCAGTTGGATCGGCCACAAACGCCCAGAACGCCACCAACATTTACGGCGCCGGATTGGTGACCATGACCAACGCCGCCTTGACCGTGTTCACAAATTCCATCTTGCCAGGGAACCAGATTTCCGCACCTTTATCTCTTCAATCCGGGGTCACCTTGTCCATCCAGACGAATGGATCGAATCCTTATTTTATTTCAACAAATTGGTTTGGATTGTTGGAAAGTCAAAACACCGCTGGTGATCCTCATGGCATTACAAATTCTAGTTTTGTTTCTCTTTACTGCGGCTACCCAACAAATGTTTTATCCTTCGGTTACCTCAATTCGTATGTGGGGTATACGGCAGTCCACACGCCAGGTTATCCTGCGCAAACAGAGGAGGAAAGGATGAGAATCAAAATCTTTGGTCAAAGCCTCGGGTTGTGGATGGAAGATGGCAATTTCTGGTATTTGAGCGACCCTGTTTTTGGAACACCGCAGAATTGGGTTCCAGTAAATGAGCCATCATTTGGGAATCAACTTTTTTACACATTTTCTTGGCCGGTGTCGGGGTTCCATACTTTGTATTTGCACCTGAATGGTGGAAATGTCTGCGGGGTTTTTGTTCCCTCAACCAATTCATTTGTCAATGTCCCGCACCCGACAATGACGGGCATCATCGTCGGCGATAGCGTCACTGACGGCGCAGCAGGTTATGGGGGCCATCAACTGTGGGGGGCACAGTTGGAAGATAATTTGATCGATTACGGGATCAACCTTGTACCTCAAGGAGAGGGCGGTACTGGATATATTACCACCAATTTATGGGGTTCTGCCGTGGCTGGTGTCCCTTTCATTCAGCGGCTCACCAACAATATTGCCGCATTTAATCCGAATTTTGTGATTTGGGCGGGAGGAATCAATGATCCGACCAACGGACTTTTCAGCGCCGCCACCAACTGCTACGGAAGCCTTAAAGCTCTTTTACCAAACTGCAAACAGCTTGTGATCGCTCCTTGGGGCGATTTCAACAATGCTTGGGACTACACAAATTGGGATCAGATCATAAGCAATGCCGCTGCAGTGTATGGTTTACCGGTGATTTACCCAGATTATTCAGCCGCGAGCGCCTGGATTTCAGGCTCCTATAATGTCCCAGGTAGTGGGAATGCGGTCACTTACGCCAGCGGCAATGGGCCTCACCCCAATGCGCTCGGACACCAGTTTTATGCGAGAATGCTTCAAAATTTTGTTCTGACTAACCTTTTGACTAACGCAACGCCAATTCTTTGGTAGAAAAATCTGGGTGTGATTTAATTTATGAATCTTCCCTTCTTGATCCTCCTTTTGATTTGTGTGGGTTGCGATGGTCAATCCATTGCCCCACCGGGACAAATTGTTGAACTCACCAATATGGTTCCGGCCCTATTTCCTACGGTTCAACAACCAGTGTCTGGGACAATTTCCTGGAGAAACTCAATAGCGCGCACGAATGCTTTCAGTGTGCTTTATCACTCAGAAGATTTGAAAAACTGGACCGCGATCTGGAGCAACCCGATGCAACTCCAAATGAGCGTGCAAGTCCTGGATGAAAATTCAAATGACTTTTTCAGGGTGGCAAATGAAATTCCGGGCATGACGCACTGACCCTTTTTCCTTTTTCCTTCAACCTTTTTCCTTTCCTTTATGAGCGACGACCAAAAAGAACTTCAAATCAAAATCACCACCAGCGCGGACCTGACCGGAGCGCAGCAAACGGCAACCGCCGTGGACCGCGCCACGGAGGGAACCAAGGGCCTGGCCGAGAAGACCGAGATGAGCGGCAAAGCGGCCAAGGAAAGCGGCGAGGAATTCGAGAAAAACCGGAAGGTGTTTTCTGAGATTGATCGCATTGCGCCGGGCTTGGGCGAGAGTTTGAAATCGGCTTTCGAGGGGCCGATGGGCGCGCTGGTGATCCTGGCGCTGGCCATCAATGTGGTGCGCGATGCGTTGAGTGAATATTCCAAGGAATTTGACGAGGTCCAAAAGGCTGAACTGGGCGAGCATGAGGACACCATCAAACGCCTGGCTAGCGCATGGGACAAGGCCGCCGAACAGAGCGCGAGCTATTACGCCCGGCTTACGGCAGCTCAAAATGATCAGGACCCGATTGCCACCCAGCTTGCGCGTCTGAAACAATTGACCGACGCCCAAATGGAGGCGAGCAAGAAGCATATTCAGGCATTAGGCGAAGAGGAAGTGGCGCGGATGCGGGCCATGGGCGCGACCCCGGAACAGATCGCCCAGGCGCAGCGGCAGACGCAGGAACAGATCGCCGGAATTGACCAGCAACGATCGCAAGCGGCTGGATCGGGTTTGCTGGAGGAAGAACAGCGGCAAAGAGGAGCGGCTGCCGGCGGCTTGATTCAAAAAACCGTGGACGCGCAGCGCGCGAAGGATGAAGCCGATAAAAAGTTTGCGGAGGACCAGGCGCAACTGGAACGGCTCAGGAAATTAACTGATGAAGGGACGCCGGAGGGTGCGGCTGCCAGGGAGCGCGTGGAAAAAGGGCAACGCGAAGTGGATCGCGCTCGTGGCGAGAAGGAATTCAATTCAAACCCGATGGACCTGGGAAATAATCCCGGGGCTGATCAGCGTTTGCGGGATGCCCAGGGGGAACTGGCTTCGGCAAAGAGAGCACTGGATTTATTTCGGCAGGGACGCGCCTCTTTGGAAAATTCCGAACAGGAACGCGCCCGGAAAAAGGATGAAGCAGATGCGGCTGCCGCAGCCGCCGAGGCCCAAAGCATCCAAAACCAAAAACGGCTTGGTCAATTGCCTGGCGAAATCGGTCAGGCGAAAGCAGTCGAAGGAGCTTCCGCAGTGGGCGGCAATGCGCAAGGCGCAGCGCAAACGGCCTCGGCGGATTTGGGACTGGGTGAGGCCCTGGCCCAACTTTCCGCACGCGGCCTGGCGAGCGATGAACAGAATCAGCGGTTGATCCAGATCGCCAATCAAGTGGCCGGTCATGCGGTGAATTTGCAAACGGCAATTCAGATCATGGAGAACGGCGCGGGTAATATTAATATTTTCATGAACCAACTCTCCCGCCTGACGGCGATTTTTGAGAGTTGGAATCCGGTCAATTTGTCCCGGATGCAATCGGAGATTGATCGGATCGCCATGCTGGCTCAACGGGCGATGAATGCAGCGAACCTGCACTGATCATGCAAAGCAATTCCTGGAGCATTGCAGTTTTGAATGGTGATGGGTCGCAGAACGGTGCGGCTCAAACCCTGGCGCAGCTAGGCATCGAGGACGCGGAGTATGATCTCAACAACATGTCAGCGGATGTGCTGACGCTGCGCGTGGGCGGCTTGGATTTTGATGCGGCAACGCTGTGGCCATACGGTACTCTTCTGGCTCTTCTCAAACCAAACGGTGTGCGGGCTTTCGTTGGACGTGTGGAACCGTGGTCGCGTGAAGGAAAGCCGGACAATCAATCGCACATTGGACGATTGGTGAATCCCTGGTGGTATCTGGCCAACCTGATGTATCAGCAGCGGTATAGCATCACTAATTTTGTGAGCGTGCCGGTGGTGGGACAGCCTAATCCGCCCAGCAACACCGTGACGGTCAACACCAACCGCGTGGTCCTGAATATTCTGTTCGGTGCGCAGGGTTTTTATTCCTGCACAACGGGCGCGCAAATTGCCGATGCGCTTTCGTGGGCGATCAGCCAGGGCGCGCCGATCGCAATTGGCGAGATGGACCCCAGCACGCAGCCTTTCAGCGATTTCAACAAGGGCATCCTTTGCAGTGAGGTGGTTGAGAAGATGTTTCGCAAGGAACCAGATTTTGTTGTGGATTGGGATTACACCACGCTGCCTTTTCCGACGATGCATTGTCGCAAGATGAAGTCGCTGGTGCCATTGGTGATTGATCTGACGAATGATGCGATCCGCGAAGAGGTGATGATCAAGGAACGACCGGATTGGCAGCGCAGTTATGTGCGCATTTTTTACGATCAAAAATTTCAAACGTCGGCAGGAGGGTACCTTTATATTTTTGCGGACTGGTATTCAGCTCGCGGCCAGGGCAACAGCGAAAATGGTGTGGCTGTTCCTGGAAGCGCACCGATGCCGGTTTATGCCGGCGATGCTTATTTCCACGGCGTGGATTTGTTCGCCGATTTGACCGGATCGAACACGGCCCAGACGACGCAGACGGCGAGCTTTGCCAGCATTCCGTATGATATTACGGACATTCAAACCTGGAAGCGTTGGGACCCTTCCTTGATGGATAATCAGATCGAGAGCATTACCATTCTCGGGCCGCAAACGATTCCGGCTTCGGATTTGATTTATTACGGTGAGCCGAGCATTGCTCCTCTCGAAGAGTATGCGGCGGATGGCAGTCCGGTTCTGTGGGACCCGACGTGCGTTTTCGAGGTAGTGGACGGCGAGTGGGCGGATTGGATTCCCAATGTGAATGGCCAGCGTCAGCGGGTGACGGCGAATGCGTTTATCGTCACCAAAAAGGGTGAACGGCATTATCGTCCGTTGCATTATGACCTCACGAGTGTGAGTCTGAATACGGGAGGGATCAGCACGGCCTTCACGAGCAGCAACAACACAACAAAGCAATATGCTGAGCCTGTGCCGGTGGGATTGGCCAAGGCCATGTATCAAAGCTGGCAGAACCTGGCGATCGAAGGAAGTTTCTCCAATGTGGAAGCGGTGATCGGGGCGAGCCAGCAGATCACGCGCAGTAATGTGTTGAATTTCACGACCGGCCCCGGTGTGAATTGGAGCGCGGTGAATGCGATCGTCCAGCGGATCAGCGGCAATATCGCGAAGGGAACGACGAAGGTCCAGTTTGGTGCGCCCTTGCACCTGACGGGGAATGAATTAATTGATGCGGTTCGGGCCACGAGGTACCGGCTGACGACGGTGGATTTGTCCTATTTGTTCGGGGGACCTTTCGGGGGCGGTGGTAGCAATGTCACCATGGGCCGCAAGACGCATGCGCGGCATGGGACGCATGGGATTCCCCATAAACAGGTGGATGCAGTCAGCGGGAATGTGGCTCCTGTGGCCGGGGTTGACCCGGTCATTACGCATGACGGGACGACTGGAATCACCTCGTGGATCGCGCCAGGTGGGCCCACACAAACTCCTCCAGGCGGCCAGCTCCAGTCCCTGCCGACGGTGAGTATTAATCCCGCCAACGCAAAGGGAAGCGATGGGAACTGGCATCCGCTGACGATCCAGGAACAAAAGGTTTGCGTGAATATCAATGGCGTGCTCAAACAGCGCACTCTTCTGGCGTTGACCAGCCAATATTATCAAGCGCCTGACGACCCCATTTAATCATGCCTGCACCACTCCTTTTCGGCGGCTGCAAATGCGGTCGCAATGCCATTGCAGCGGACTATCAGTTCGTGGAGGCGTTTGTTTATTTTAATGTGGGATTTACTTCGGTTATTCCAGGGCCGTACCCGCCGGGGAATAGCATTATCTCCGCTGGTGATTTTTTCAGCTTCGGGAATGTCACCAATTTTCCGCCAGTCGTTTACCTTCAAGGGGTGGGGAAATGTTATGACAATTTGACCGGAGCTTTTGTTGGAACCCAGTACCAAACTTTCGATAAATTTGGGAACATCACCTATTCCAGCGATCCTTCTCCCATTTCTTCTCCGAATGGTTTTTACGTGATTTGGTCTCTTGCCCAACCTTGGACCTACCAGCAGGCCGTGGCCGACGCTGTCTCTTTGCTTGAGGCCGTTTCGTTGCTTTCGCCTGGCACCGTTTACCCCGGCGGTCTGCGCCTCGCCTATGGCAGCGAGGCCATCGCCTACCCCGGTGCTCAACAACAACTCTACATCGGCTGGACCCCGGCCCAAGCTGTCGTGGTCGGGGGTGCCATCGTCGGCTACGCGGGAGGATCGGCCACACCCATTATTTATTCGGCAGCGGGATGCCCTGTTATCGTGCGGCCACCGTTCACGAGTGCCTTTGCCGCCAACGGTGCCATTGTGGTGGAAGGGGGCAGCGGTATTATCAACCCGGCGATTTTCGCCAGCAAGATGGCCACCCGCACTCCAACCGCTCTCCTCAACCAGTCCACAACTATATTTACGCCCGGATCGCCATTTTCCTCCTACACAAACAATGCCCCGACAAATGCCTTTCCTCCTGGAGAGTACATTCTGGACCCCGGCACAGTCGGCGGTTACGGCTCGATTTCCATCGCATGAACTGCAACCTCATTGCATCTCTAATTCCGACTCATTTTAATGGGATTGAAATTCTCTAAATCTGTCATTTATTTGTCCAGATTCCCGCCAAATCCTGTCCAGACTCCTGTCATTTTTTTGTTTAAACCGTTCCCCCTTCCAAACCCAAGCTAACCCCATCCAAATCAATCCCTTTCAAGGTAATTCAAGCCAGTCCGGTTCCCCTCAAGTTTTTCTGTTCTCTCAAAAATCACGATGCTTTT
>JAGWKM010000264.1 GCA_028865305.1 Patescibacteria group bacterium
GAGGAACTGAAGACGTTGGATCAAGCAAAGTCGGATTTTCTCAGCATTGCGTCGCACGAGCTGAGGACGCCGTTGACGTCGATCAAGGGATCGCTCAGTCTTTTGCGCTCCGGTATTGTCGGCAAGCTGAATGACATGGCGGAAAACCTTCTGCAAATCGCCGAGACCGAAACCGACCGACTCATTCGACTGATTAACGACCTCTTGGATCTGGCGAAAATCGAGGCGCGCAAACTTCCGCTTTCAACGGGTTGGCATTCGCTCGAGGCGGTTGTTGATCAGACCATTCAAAGTCTGCAAGGGCTGGCACAGCAGGCGAAGGTGGACTTGATTCACACGCAAATTCCAAAAATTGAAGTCAATATGGATAAGGATCGCATCCACCAGGTGCTGACGAACCTGCTATCGAATGCCGTTAAATATTCTCCAAAGGGTGCGCCAGTCGTGGTTCACTGTGATTTGACAGCGCAAAATCAATTGGTCATTGAAGTCCGCGATCACGGTCGCGGCATCGACCCGCATGATCAAGAGTTGATTTTTCAAAAGTTCCGCCAAATCACGAATCAGAAAAATCCGCTCGTCAAAGGAACCGGCCTTGGCCTTGCGATTGCGAAGGCGGTCGTTGAAGAACATGGCGGTGAAATCGGCGTGAAGTCGCAACCTGGTCAAGGTAGCACGTTTTATTTCACGCTTCCGCAATGGCGATTTGAAAAGGTGGACAAGAAGGAGCTATCGGCGTGAGCCTCGACGCCCTGCTGGCCGATCTTAAAAAAGAATACGTCGCGGGATTACCCGCACGTCTCGGCGAAATGCGCACCCATTTCGCTGCGCAAGATTTTGATCAGTTGCAAGATGCGTTTCACCGCCTCAAGGGCACCGGCCGGACCTACGGTTTACCGGACATTTCCACGGTTGCCGAATGCGGAGAAGTGATCTGTCGCGACCACCGCGAGAACATTTCCAAGGCGATTCCGTTACTCCTCGACCTTCTTGCCGCAATTCATCAATCCGCGACCATCCACGTTTCCTTTGACCTCTCTCGAGATCCACGTTTCTCTGATCTTCAGAAACTGGTATAAAAAGGTTCCGTGTTACTTTTTTGCGACTCACCGCGCACAAATAAAGAATTGGAACTGGCCTATTTGATTGTGCCTGGTTCGAAGCGCCCAACAGCTAACGCGCCGAAAGGATATGGCATTTCAATTGCCGCTCTCAGCCGGCTTGTTCCCCATGCGAATTGACAATTCGCATGGGTCCGTTGGAATAGCGTGTATCATTCGAGAATTGAGTGGATCGACAACGGAGAAGTACGATTTCAGGCACAATAAAATAGGCCAGTTCCGTGCCGTTAGGCTTTGCGATTGAGCAGCGTGATCACCGACGCTCTTGCGTTGGATAGCCAATAGTTGTCTTGATCCTTATGAACCTCGTGGCCCAAAACCAGGGACACGGCGTGCGA
>JAGWKM010000265.1 GCA_028865305.1 Patescibacteria group bacterium
CCAATGACGGCATCATCACGACATTCGCCATCGTCGCCGGATCCATCGGCGCCAATTTTTCTTTGAAAGTCATCGTGATTCTCGGCATCGCGAACCTGATCGCCGACGGGTTTTCCATGGCGGCGAGCAATTTTCTGGGAACGCGGTCGGAGAATGCGCTGTACCGCAGCGAACAGCGGCGCGAAGAGGACGAGGTGGAGCATAAGACCCAGATCGAGAAGGATGAAATAGGGGAGATTTTCGAGGCGCACGGGTTCGCCGAATCGGAACGGAATCAGCTGGTTGACCTGGTGAGTCGAAACAAGAAATTCTGGGTTGATTTCATGATGCGCTATGAACTGGGATTGCCGAAGCCGGAATCCGACAGTGCCTGGAAGGCCGGCGCGCTGACGTTCGCATCGTTTGTGATCGCCGGATCGCTGCCGCTGCTGCCATTTCTGATATTGGGAGCCGGGCCGAATACGTTCCTGTACTCCATCCTGTCCACCGCTGCGTCATTGTTCGTGGTGGGCGCCAGCCGGCAGTTTATCACCAAGGAGCACTGGCTGCTCGGAGGGCTGGAGATGCTGCTGATTGGAGGACTGGCGGCGGTCGCCGCTTATATGTTAGGATATTTTGTCGGCGGGATTACGGGCTGATTGCAGAGCGCTTTCAAAATTGACACTGGTCGGTACTTCATCTATATTTTCTGTATGTCTTCATCTGCGCGATCGCGTCAGGGCTGTATGCAATGCGGAGGGAAAACTGCTCGTGCGGGATATAAGTATTGCAGTAACCTGTGCCAGGCTGAATATCAGTACAAGACATATATTCGGAAGTGGTTCGCCGGCGAAGTGCGTGGTTTGCAGAATATCGGGGTCGTTTCAGGACATGTGAAGCGCTATCTGCGACGAAAATTTGATAATCGTTGCTGTCTGTGCGGCTGGTCGGAAGTGAATCCGGTAACAGGACAGGTTCCCTTGGTCGCCGATCATATTGACGGTAATTGGCGGAACAATATCGCGACCAATCTCCGTCTCTTGTGCCCGAATTGCGATTCATTGACTGCCACATATGCTGGTTTGAATCGTGGAAATGGCAGAAAAGGGCGCAGAGTCAGCAGAAGGGTTGAGGAAGGACGCCGTTTGGTTGCGGAGTCATCCAAAATGATTTGAAAAATTTTCAGACGCCTCCTTAGCTTAGTGGCAAAGCAATGCTTTCGTAAAGCAAAGACGCCAGTTCGATTCTGGCAGGAGGCTCCAAATTATGAAAAAAGAACTTGAATTTTCTGAAGAGGCGAAAAATTTGAAGGCCGGCATCTACCTTCATTACAAGGGTAATGAGTATAAAGTACTCGGCGTCGCGCATCATAGTGAAACACTTGAGGAATTGGTGATCTACCAGGCTCAGTATAGCGATTTCGGATTATGGGCAAGGCCACTGACTATGTTCACGAGCACCGTTGAGGTTGAGGGGA
>JAGWKM010000266.1 GCA_028865305.1 Patescibacteria group bacterium
TAGCTAGGCGCGAGGCATGGGCAGACGCTCTCCTCCATGCGGCGGCGCGATACGGTCTTCTTCTCTCGCGCGTGCAATCTTTGCGGCGCGATTCCATTCAGGGTTAATAAAGTGCAACGCGATCGCTTGAAGGTGTCCTTTTCGGCGAGGCTTTAACGGCCTATAAAGAATTATTTTTTCCGATTTTTTAGACATACCGCGTTCAAAAGAGTTCTCAGAGATAAGGATGTTTTAGAGAAAACCCTCCGCACTATGTTTTGGAGGGTTTTCGGTTCACCTTTGTCGAGAGGTGCTACATCCCGCCGCCCATCGAGGACGCGCTGCCTCCCATGCCTTTCTTCACGAGAAGCCAGATGGCCGAGAGGCCGACGAGGACATACACCAGGGCCTCAAGCCATGGCATTGAGCCGAAGATGAGGTTGACGACGTTCCAGTTGCCGCCAAGCCACATACCGAGGCCTTCAAGACCCCAGTTCAACCCGCCGATGATAACGAGCACATAGGCAATCATATTTAAAGCACTCATAGGAAATTGTTGGTTAAAGCGAGTAATGGCTGATAAGTACTACCATTGAACACCCAAAAAACGGATGTCACTCCCCTCTTGTGCATATTTTTTCGCGAACGCCAAAAAACGCTTTCGATGCGCTATTTTTGAATAACTACGCGGTTGACCGAAAAAATATTCTTCACCGCATAGTGTGCGGTGAAACTGATGTCTTTCCCGTTCGCGAGATACGGGTCGCGCATCGTATACGAGCCGTTTCTACCGGTGGTGAGCACGACGAAATGCGTGCCGCCGTAGGCGTAGATACCGACGATAACTGGACCTTTCTGAAGCGCGGCATCAATCGAGCGGATAGTGACGGCCTCTTTTGTTCTTACGGCGGTAATGCCATCGACATGTACCGTGAACAAGAGGTACGCGGGATAATATGCCGCAAAATTCGAAGGATTCGCATTAATAGATACTGGCGTCACGCTGGTATAGCCGTAGTGCGTCAAAACCATCGCCATCGCGGTCATAAGGCATCCATCGGATGCGATGCTGTACTTCGTGCCGTTCAAGGGCAATCTTCCCCACGCGGCATCGCGCTGGTTGTAGTAGCACCCCCATGAATCGCACGACGTTTGGTTTGCCAAAAGCCCGGAACCGCCTGCATTCGCGGCGAATGTCGAGAAGCTCGCCAGCTGTGATTTTGCTTCCGTGAGGAGCTGTTGATACGTCGCCTCGCTATTTTTTGTTTGTGTGAGGAGTGCGGTTTCTTGCGCGCGGTTTTGATCAAGTTCGGCCTTTTGCGCAGAGAGTTGCTTTTTCAACGCGACCAAATCGTTTTGGTCTGCCTGCGTCGCATTGTAGTCAGTCGTCAGCGATGCCTTCGTCGACATAAGGGTGTCGGTGTCGGCACGGAGCGCCGCGTTGAGGGTGGTTTGGTTTGCAATGTCTTGC
>JAGWKM010000267.1 GCA_028865305.1 Patescibacteria group bacterium
CGAACGGGAACGGGAAAAACGACGTTAGCGTGCCGAGTTTTGCCGACGTTAAATCAACACGTGCTGCTAATTGACACGAAAAACGACGGTTATATTCGCACTCATTTAGCCGTTAACGAAATATCTAAGCTATCTAAATTAGAACAGTCATTAGCGGTTAATCAATTTACACTGTGGAAAGTTCCAGCCTCTTTTGGGCCCTACGAAATTGATTCGGTGATCGAACACCTACAGGAAAACTGGACGAATCTCGCTCTATACATCGACGAGGCGTATTCGGTGCACGAATCTGGGCGCGCAGGACCCGGATTGACAGCCTGGCTAACGCGAGGCCGCAGCCTTCGGCAATCGGTGGTGTTGTGCTCGCAGCGCCCGTCGTGGATCAGTTTGTTTTGCTTGTCCGAAGTTTACACGATAGTGTGCTTCAATCTGACTATTGACGAGGATAGAAAAAGAGTATATAAGCTGACTGGACGGCCCGAGTTTTTGCGGCGTACGACGGGGCCGCACTCGGCGAGAGTATATGACGTTTTGGGTGACCGAATAGGAGTGATCTAATATGGGTGATAACGCTTTGAGACTCAATTTGTATAACGTAGTAATGATTAGCCTAATTGCTTACATCGGAGTATGGCTAATCGATAAAGGGCTCAACAAAGTAGGGGCCGGAAATTTCGCAATCAACTCAAAGGCAGCGTAAAATGAAACTCAATCTGCACGATGTGATTATGGTAGTGGCGGTGTCCTTTGTCGGAATTTGGCTCATCGATAAAGGGCTCAAACAAATCGGTCTGGGCCAGTATTCCATCGGGGCTTAAAATGGCAGACAATCAAATGCAAAATTCTCCCGCCGCTAATTTGCAGGCGCGGCAATTGCTGCTTGCGACGGCGTTCCCGTTTGTTCGCAAGCTCGGAACGTTCGGTCCGTTTTCGCCGGGTCAATCAACACAGATTCAGTTGGACCGCGTCGGAATTTTCACGCATATTGCACTCGACGTTTCTGCGTCGGTGAATATCACAACGGCAACGACGCAGTCAGATGTGGGGCCGTATAATTTGCTACAAAATGTGCAGTATTCCGATTTTAACACGGTGAAACGTGTTAACACGTCGGGGCACTTGCTTTACGCGCTGCAATGCGTGCGGCGGCGTCGGCTTTCACATGAAGCCTATGCAGCGCAAACCGTCGCCGGATTGGGACAGGTTGATACGAATCTGCAATTTCCAACTGCCCTCGGCGCCGGCACGATTGCTTTTCGCCTAGACGTACCACTCGCGTATCGTCCCGATACCGATCTGCGCGGCGCGATTCTCGCTCAAACCGTGGTCGGCGATCATTTTCTCAATCTCACGTTTGCGAATAGCGCAGTTGCAACTGACGGCACGCAGGCGCCGTATACTGCTGGCGCCGCGACGATCAGCAACATCTACGTCACGGTTTATGAGCA
>JAGWKM010000268.1 GCA_028865305.1 Patescibacteria group bacterium
GTAATGCGGCAATCCGTTCTTCAATGGGCGGATGAGTCATAAATAGTTTATGCCACCATGAAGCCTGCCGGCCCTTGAATGGATTGTCGATCCACATATGCGCCGTGGAATCCCTCGCGGTTTTCATGGGTGTTTTATCCTGCCCTATTTTCCGCAGAGCGGAAATGAGCCCCTCGGGGTAACGGGTAAGCAGTACGCCCGAGGCATCCGCGAGTGATTCGCGGCGGCGCGAAATCGCAAGCTGGATCATTACGGTGCCGATCGGCGCAAGGATCGAAAGAATGATGGCGATGATAAAAAATAATTCTCCTCCCTGATTATTGTCCCTGTCGCGTCCGCCGAACATCCCGCCGAAAAAGAGCGAGCGTAAAAAGAGATCGGCGATTAAAGAAATGATCCCGGCAAGGATTGCGGCAACGGTCGAGACCAGAATATCGCGGTTCCCGACGTGTGAAAGTTCGTGCGCAAGAACGCCCTGCAGCTCCGGCTTATCAAGCCGTTCGAGTGCGCCGGCCGTTACGGCGATGGCGGCATGTTTCGGGTCGCGTCCGGTCGCAAATGCGTTGATCTGCCGTTCGGGGGTGATATAAACTTTCGGCATAGGAAGTCCGGCGCCGATGCAAAGATTTTCGACGATGTTCCATAGCGCCGGGTTATCTTTTTTTTCGATCTCGGTCGCGTGCGCCATGGAAAGCGCGATGCCCGCTGAAGAATAATAACTGACGAAAGAATAGACGATACTGAAAATGACGGCAAAAACAACAAAGTTGTAATCGTTATAGATATATGAAAACACCCAGCCGATGCCTGCGACTACAGCAAAGAAAACGGCGAATAAAAGCCACGTGCGACGGATGTTGGACGATTGATATTGATAGAGGTTAGGCATGGCAAAAAGCACCTTCTGCCGTCCTCGTCCCGTATCGTGGTACGGGATAAATTCCGGCGAGAATCTATGCTTTGTGCATTTTTAAAAGCATAGATTCTCGACCGAGTCGAGGGCGACGAAAATTCTAAAATTTCACTTTCACGGGCTGTTTTTCGGCGTCCGTAAGATCGTTTCCGAAGAAATCCATTGATTTGAAGCCGAACGCGTTTGCAATGATATTGGACGGGAATGTCTGAATTTTCGTATTCATGTCGCGTGCCATGCCGTTATAAAACCGGCGCGCGGCCTGGATCTTGTCTTCGGTATCGGTGAGTTCGCTCTGAAGGTTTAAGAAATTTTCGTTCGCTTTTAATTGCGGATAATTTTCCGTCACAGCGAATAATGACTTCAAGGCTCCGGAAAGCTGGTTTTCTGCACCCGCCTTCGCGGAACCAGTGGCCTGCATTGCCTGCGACCGTGCCGCGGTCACCTTCTCGAAAACGCCCGCCTCGTGCGCCATATATCCTTTTACGGATTCGACGAGATTGGGGATGAGGTCATACAGGC
>JAGWKM010000058.1 GCA_028865305.1 Patescibacteria group bacterium
CTCCCGGAATCCCTCCGTGGACCGTTCGAAGATTTCACTAAGAAAGTTAATGGCACTGACGGTGCCGAATGGGAGGGAGCATTTAAGAAATTCCTCCGTAAGGAGCCGTGTTGGGTAAACGGCGAGTCGAAATCGGCTGCGCTGACGAAACCCGAACCGCAACCCATCCTGCGCTTCATTGATACGATTGCGATTCCGGCGCGGAGGAAGCAATTTGTTCCAAAGAAATCATACGTCGTGAACACGAATCCAGGGAAACACGTGAAGATCTGGTACGTCGATCCCGACTTCACCGCATGGTTCGGTGAGAAGGCCGAAGAGCCGACCGCCGAGGTGACACTCCGTCGCCACGTGCTCGTCCGCTCGTCGGCGTTCGCTCCTGCGATGAAAGAAGTTGAGGACGCTGGTTTCGTAACGGAAACCACGCCGAGCCAACCGTTCTCCATGCTCGAGAAACAGCCCGATGGCCCGAAGAGCAAACCGGGACCGCTTCTCACGAACGGTTACGCGAATCTCTTCAAGATGATTGACGTGAACGGCGTGGCTCGCCTCGTGAACGCGTTCTGGAACGACGTCAGCAGCGGCTGGCACGTGTTTGCCAACGACGCGTCGCTCTCGGGCGAGTGGAGCGGTGGGAGCCAGCTCTTCTCCGGCGATTCTCGCATTCCCTCGGTCGCTTAGCCCTTTGGACACTTGGACGCTTTGTCCCTTTGACCCTCGCATCTTCTTCGGAAGCGGCGAGGGTTTTCTTTTGATATAATAATTTGCGAAGGCAATGAATTCTGCGGGACGGCTACGGTTTTCCCGCCATGCCTTTGGGAAAATGTTCCGCCGGGATCACTGCGGGTACGCTTTCAGTGAGTGTGTGGTACAGATTACCCCTTTACCAATATATGCGAGAATTGGTATCTGCGGCTGGAGGACTTTTGATGTCCCAAATACGATTCAATCCGGAGAGTAATCAACGGATGGTGGCGCGGATGGCCGTGGATACGAGATGGGGCGTGGCTCGCCTCGTGAACGCGAACTGGAACGACGACAACAGCGGCTGGAACGTGTATGCCAACGACGCGTCGAACTCGAACGAGTGGAACGATGAGAACCAGCTCTTCTCCGGAAACTGTCGCATGTTTGGCGCCTCCCGCTACTTCGCGGGAGGTTTGCTTTTTGAAGCAAGGCCGTTGATCCAGCCGCCTAATTCCCTGCCGATTTCATTGAGTTTTTCCGAAAGCAGGATATACTTTTTTACGTCAAGGCCGCCGACATCCCATAAAATTTGCAAAAAGAATTTGGCGAGGTCAAGTCGCGTATTCGCCTTCTGGAGGTAGGGGATTTTCTGCTGCGGCGGCAAATAGCTTGCGACGAAAAGCAGTTCGGCTACCTCAATCAGCGAGCGGTCGATTTTCGCGCCAAGCGAATACCGAAAATCTTTCGGTACGTGAGGCAAAAATTCATGCCACAGCTTGTACGCACCGACGAGGTGTTGGATAGTCGGCAGGGTATGCCGTGGGGGGGGGGCTTACTGGTTGCATTTTTTATGAAAACACAATTTGCGAAAAAATTTGAAGAAATCGCGAGCGTGGAAAATTTATTGGGCGCATGGCGCGAATTTTTGCCGGGAAAGCGCGGTAAGCGCGATGTGCAGGAATTCCAGCTGCGACTGATTGATAACATTTTATCATTGCATCGCGATTTGATAAACGGCACCTATCGCCACGACGGTTATGAGGCCTTCAAAATATCCGATCCGAAACCGCGCGATATTCATAAAGCCACCGTGCGAGACCGGCTTGTTCACCACGCGATCTACCGCCAGCTCTATCCGTTCTTCGACCGGACATTTATCGCGGATTCCTTTTCGTGCCGTGACGAGAAAGGGATGCATAAGGCCATGAATCGCTTCCGGGCGTTCGCGCACGAGGCGGCCAAGAACCATACGCACACCTGCTGGGTTTTGAAATGCGACATCCGAAAATTCTTCGCGAATATCGACCATGCCGTGTTACTTGGAATTTTACGTTCATATATTCCAGATCGGAAAATTATCAGATTGCTGGAGGAGGTAATCGGCAGTTTTTCGTCGAATCCTGGCGTTGGCCTTCCGCTCGGCAATCTCACATCGCAGCTTCTCGTCAATATCTATATGAACGAGTTCGACCAGTTCGTAAAACACAATTTAAAGGCGAAATATTATTTTCGTTATGCCGACGATTTTATGGTGCTGTCGGGCAACCGGGAATGGCTAGAAATCGTCTTATCGGAAATCCGAAATTTTCTTTTCAATTGGCTGAAGCTCTCGCTCCATCCAAGCAAAGTGTCGATTGCGACGGCCGCATCCGGCGTCGATGTCCTTGGCTGGGTGCATTTTCCCGATCATCGCGTCTTACGCACGACGACCAAACGACGGGCGATAAGTCGGGTGACAGCCGATCCGAAAGAGCAACGTGTCTCATCGTATCTCGGCATGCTGAAACATGGGAATGCGAAGAGGATCAAAAACGCGATCCTTGAAATCGTCGGCAAAGATTTTTGGTCGGATGAGCCGTAAATGGGGGAAATTATCGTTTTGGCGCAAAAGCAGGCGGACTTGTCCGCCCGCAGTGGGCAGAGCAATAAGATATTTCAAAAAGCGGGAATACAATTTTGTTGAGCCTTTATAACAAAGCAGGTTCTATCATAATCTTCCACCCCACGCGTCGTAGATTTTCCTCAAAAATTCCTGATTCCGTCGGGAGCCAGTATAAATAAAAAAGAGCCGCGCGATTGCGTGGCTCCGGCGAATATTATTTTATGACGATCCGGCAGGCGTCGCATGAAAAGATGTGTTTGGCGAGCCACCCCATCGAGCCGGGATCGAGGTCGTTGCGGTACTCGGACAAGCGGCGCGCCCGCGCGCAGGCATCGCCCGGCTTTTCCTCTTCTTTGAAAAGAAAGGTGCCGATGCCGAGAATTTCCCTGAGCCGCTCGGCGACTAATGTCTTTCTGGTGCCGAGCGGAATGAAAATGCCGACCGGTTTCAGGGCCGGCTCTGCGACAATGAACCGGCAATTGAGGACAGTCCATTCCTTGGACAGCCGATAGGGGATTTCCTGTGTCGCCGCCCATTCATCGAACAGGATGTCCCTTACGACTGCCTGGAAAACGATCCCGTACAATTTCGACCTGACGGCGGGGTGTTCGCTGCTTTTTCCCGCTGTCAGGTAAACATCGCCGAAATTCCTTATCATACCTGCTCCTTATATGTATGATGGCGCTGTCCCGCAGTATGCCAGAATTTTTTTTGCTTTGCAAATAGAGCGGTTTCATTATCCACAGTCAGCATGCCGGAATGCGGGGAGGGATTGTTATAATGAAGTGATGTTAAAGGATTCGAAGTTATGGACCGGAGTTGTGGTCATCATTGCGCTCCTCGTGCTTGGCTGGTATTTCTTCTCCATATCAAAACGGCCAAATGCGCCGGCGGCTCCGGTTCCGCCTGCTGCGGCTACGGGCAGCGCGATCCAAGCGGCTTCGACTTCCGTTTCCGTTTCAACCTCCGCCTCGGTTGCGACTTCGCCGGCGGCAAATCCTATCGGCGGTGCCAATCCGTTCAAAAATCTTTATAAAAATCCATTTTAAAACATGCGCTTCAAACTGGCTCTTGGTTTGGGAATAATGGCGGCGGCTTTCATGGCGGCCGGGTTTTCATGGGCGGCATCCGCCACCGCGGCGGATTCCGGCAATGCTTCGCCGGCGGTTACTTTTCCGATCGCCGAGCTTGGCAATTGTTCCGACCAGGCATCTTGCCACGCCTATTGCAACGATCCGGCAAACATGGATGCATGCATATCCTATGCCCAAAGCCATGGACTTGAAAATTCAAGCGAAGTGCAGCAAGGCGAGCAGTTCGCGAAAATTTTGAAGAATGGCGGCGGCCCGGGCGGCTGTAATTCTCCCGACGCCTGCGACGCATATTGTTCATCGATCAGCCACATGGATTCGTGCATCGCTTTTGCCAAGGCGCACGGCCTCGGCGGCGATAAGGTGGCGCAAGGCGAGAAGATCCTGAATTACCTCCAGTCGGGCGGCCATATGCCGGGCGGCTGCGATTCGCAGGAAAGCTGTTCGTCGTATTGCAGCGACGAAAGCCACCAGGCTGAATGCATGGCGTTCGCGCAGGCGGTCGGATTGCCGCAGAGTGGCCCTCCGGGTTCCGATGGTGCGCCATCGCCGGAGATGCAGCAAAAATTCAACGAGCTTTTGAAGGACGGCAAAACGCCCGGCGGCTGCGCGACGCTCCAGGCCTGTTCCAGTTATTGTAACGACCAAAGCCATGCTGCCGAGTGCGGCTCTTTTGGTGAAGCCATGGGAGTTCGCGGCAATATGCGGGTGACGCGGCCAGGCCCCGGCGGCTGCACGTCAGATGCGACCTGTAAAGCATATTGCAGCGACCCGTCGCATGCCGCCGAATGCAGATCTTTTGGACAGCAGAATCCCGATGCAAACCAAAATCAGGAACAGCAGCAACAGCCCGGCCCCGGCGGCTGCACGACTGATGCCTCCTGCCAGGCGTATTGCAATGATCCGTCGCATGCCGCCGAATGCCAGGCGTTCGCGGAGCATATGGGCTATAACATCCAGGGATCGAGCACTTCGCCCGGGCCTGCCGCGGGATGCGGCCAGAATGAATATTGGAACGGGAGCGAATGCGTGAGCTCGGGTCCGGAACAGGAAGGCGGCGCCGGTTCGACGCCCCCGCCGTGCCCGCCAGGCCAGGTATGCAACACCGATATGCAGCAAAACGGCCCGGCCCCGACTTCGACCTCGCTGCCGGCGCCGCAGTCGCTTGCGCCGTTGCAATCCTACCAGGCGAATCTTTTGGGCGTGTTCGGTGATTTCGCGCAAAGCTTGGCGCGTCTTTTAGGGCTGAAATAATTTCCAGAGCTCCGGGTTCCGGGGCTTCATTTTTATTTCATTTCAGCGAAAGTTCATGGATGAAGCGTATGTTCTAAATTATGGAACATGCCTTCCCGAAATTAATTCTGGCGGCGATGGTTTTGCCCGCGCTGGTTTTTGGATTATTGGTTCGCCCCTTAAGCGCTTCCGCTTCGGTTGCTGATTGGCAGAAAGGCGCGAACATCCTGCCGCAATCCAGCACCGATTTCGGAAGCGCCTCATTCGACCAGTCGCTTCGCAATCTCGCCGCAACCGGCGCGAACTATGTGGCGCTCGATATGCCGTTTTACCAAACGAACATCAGCACCACCGATGTCGGCCCCGGCTGGAACACGCCGACTGCCGCGTCGCTTGCGAGCGGCATCCAATTTGCCCATTCGATCGGTCTCCGGGTGATGTTGAAATTTAATGTTTATTCGAACGACGGCCAATGGAGCGCGTATATCGATCCGGCGGACCACGCGGCCTGGTTCGCGGATTATCAAAATGCCATCATGCCCTTTGTGCGATTGGCGCAGGCGAACGGCGCCGAAGAAATCTGCATCGGCAACGAGCTTATTTCCCTGTCGACCTACACGAGCGACCCCTCGAACACCGGTTCCTGGGAGGCGCTCATCAAGACGATCCGGGCCGCGTATTCCGGCAAGCTGACCTATGGTGCGAACCGGGCGGACAATACGGATACGAGCGCCGGCAACTTCAATGATGAAAAAGACCATATCGCCTTCTGGTCGGATCTGGATTACATCGGCATTTCGGCCTATTTCGATTTGAGCGGCGACGGTTCGGTCGCGTCGCTCATGTCAAGCTGGAATTACTGGGACACGAACGCCGTCCAGCCGCTCGCGAACCAATGGGGCAAGCCGGTTCTTTTCACCGAAGCCGGCTTCCAGGCGATCCATGACAGTTATACGCACCCTTGGATGTGGTGGGAATCCGGAACGTATGACGGCAGCCAGCAGGCGAATGACTACCAGGCGCTCTTCCAATATTGGGACCAGCGGCCGTATATGGCAGGGGTGGCCCTTTGGAATTGGAGTTCGAATCCGAATGCCGGCGGCGCGGGAGACACGACCTATACCCCGCAGGGGAAACCTGCGCAGGCAGTGATGCAGCAATGGTTCGGATCGGCGCCGTCCGCTTCGACGACGCCCCCGGTTTTGAGCGCGAGCGCGAACGCCGCGCCAAGTTCGCCGACCGTCGGCCAGAGTGCTTCGTTCGGCGTAACGGTGAAAAATTCCGGCGGCACGGTTTCGGGCGCGAATGTGGACATGGAAATTTATAACAGCGCCGGCAGCCGGATTTACCAGCAAATTTTTTCCGGACAGACCATCGCTTCGAACGGGTCGCAGAATTATCCGTTTTCATGGGCGCCGTCCGCGGCCGATTCTTATATCCTGAAGGTCGGCGTCTTCAGCGGCGATTGGAGCCAGCTTTATTTCTGGGGGAACCAAGTGCTCGCATTTTCGGCCGGTACCGGTTCAACAGCATCAACTTCGACGCCGCCGTCCGCTTCCATAAATGTTTGGTGGCCGACGAATGGTGCAACGATTACAGGGGTGCAGCCCTTTAAAGCAATGGTCCCGAACCTGTCCGTTGACAGTTATATTATGTATTGGCAGGTTGACGGCGGCCAGCTGAATATAATGCCGTCAAATGATACGGATTATCCGCACAAGGAGGCGTCGGTCGATGTGAGTACCTGGAATTGGCGCGGCAGCGGGCCATATGCCGTCACGTTCATAGCCAAAAATACAAGCGGCCAGGTGATAGCGCAGACGTCGGTAAGCATTTCTCATTGAGCTACTTAAGTGCTCCTCTTGTGAGCGGCCCCACCAATCCAGTCGCGGAAATATGCACTGATCGTTGGAATTCAATAACGGCCTGTTGTGTCAATGTGCCGAAAACACCCGTTGGCCCAACGGTGAGCAGCTTGGCGCCATCCGGCATGCCGTCGAACATGAGGTACACCTGGAGGGCCCAGACATCGGTGCCTTTTGATCCGAACAAGAGGTTCCGGTCATGGTTCGCCAAGACGAAGAGCTGCA
>JAGWKM010000269.1 GCA_028865305.1 Patescibacteria group bacterium
AGTGTGTAAGATGCCATAGGCATAGTACATCAACTGCGGATTTTGCTCGGCATCGACAGAAATCCCCACGCCGTGTTTGTAATCGGCCACATGAAGCGGCTCATTCCGGCGGTCGGTATACGCCGCAAAATCTACCGTCCCATAAAAATCCTTGTGTGGCCGAGTGTTGGGATCGCCGCCAATCCTAGCTTCGATCATCCAGTGTTGAGCCATCAACATCCGCACATGGCTAATATAAGTCTGCAACGCTTCCGCCATCTCACGAGTGCAAACTATCCCGCCAAAATCTTGCCCAATAACCTCCCATGAATCGAAATCGTGTTTCAGACAGAACGCAGCCGCCTCGTGCGCCGCCGTTCCCTCTTTTGCATATTCCGATTCTTCCGCATCTGGTAAGACAATCTTTTTGGCGAGAGTGACCGACCCCGGACAATGAAGCCAGCGTTCGGCCGACGAAGCCCCGAGTGGAGAATGAGCTATCATTTCTTTCCCAGCTCCGTCAACAAATTACTCATGGAATCGGTTACCGACAAACAGAACCCATTTCGAAACCGGATCAGCCGGTATTGTTCGGAGCTGAATCCCGTGCACTCCGACTGGGTACGGCAATAGAGCCACCGGAAAATCCTGTGCCGGACGTATCCAGGCTCACTCCAGTTGGATTTCTCAAACGTGGTTTCTTCAATAGATAGTATTTCATCGTTCCGAACATACGCAAGTTTTCCCACGACATCAGTTACTAACATAATTTTTCAAGCTCCGAAAGAAATTCTCTCCGTTTGGCTTGGACAATTGCATCCACTTTCACCGGACCGCCCACACAAAACCGGGCAATCAACTCGCGAATTGGAACCGGATTGCCGAGTTTCTGCAACTTGAATTGACACGCCGAATGCAACTCCCGGTCACTTACCGGATTAGGAGGTTCTGGCTGTTTAACGACAACATCGAACGGCTCCGAATCGGACAATGACGGAATCGCTTTCGGGGGCGGAATGGTTTGCACTCCTGCCATCGGGTCGCGGCTCCCGAAAATGGCCTCGGCAATCTCGTCCTTGGTTGCCGGCGGAAAAGCCGGTTCGATTTTCTTAGGCCGGCCCGCTGGCCGTTTTTGTGCCGCGGACTCCGGCGGCACAAGCGTTTCCATTTTCGCTTGATTCGCAAGAAGCGCTTGGACTCGTGCAACACATTCCGCTTGCACAGCGGAAATTGCTGCATGACCCGCCGCCTCATCCAACCCTTCGGCCAGATCGAACCTGAGTTCCACCCGAGCCTTTCGAGCCGGCGTATATTCGGTATCGGCCTTTCGGCCGTCTTCGTATGCTATTGTACCACCCGTAATCACTTTGTTTCTCCTTTCATTAAAGAAACGGAACCGCGGGCATGGTAGCCCCGAAAGTTCATGACCCTTCATTTTCGGCAGG
>JAGWKM010000270.1 GCA_028865305.1 Patescibacteria group bacterium
TGCGGCAAAATATAAAGGCGCAGGACACCAAACGCTGAGTTTTTTGAAACGATACGCGCGCATGTTGCGAAAAGAAAAACGGCAATCAGCATGAGCCAGTCAGACGCCATACTTGACGCTCTCAAACGCGGTGAGACACTGACGCCGCTTGATGCCCTCAAACGCTTCGGAGTGTTCCGTCTCGGCGCCCGAATTTTTGACCTAACGCAAGCGGGGCACAAAATAGAAATGCGACTCATTGAAACGCCGTCAGGGAAACACGTCGCAGCCTATTCACTTTCACAAGTCCGCAAGGGCGAGAACTACAAGCTGGCGATATGACACCAAGTGAATCCTTCGGCCTTGGCTATCTGTGCGGCCAAGCGCAGATTGGAACACCATCAAATCCAAAACTTCCTGACATCTGTCGTTCGCGCGAATTGAGAATGCAGTTTCGTAAAGGATGGACAGAAGGTTATCAGGACGCGCGGCGCGGAATTCGCAATGCTGGAAAGCCACCTAAGACCACAAAACCAAGACGGCGAAAGCTGCCAGTACGACGCGGAGAATTTGTCGCTGCGCCGTCTAAGGCTCAATTGATGGCCGGAAAATGAGCGATGAAATATTTTTGACGTGGCCAGAAGTGGCGCGAGCGATTCGCCATTATCTCTACGCCGTTTATGGTTGCCGTGACGGACAAGAATTCGAGCTAATCAACGGCGAGAATGGGCTGCTGGTGAGGCCGTTGAAACCTGACGGCGAAAAATATGAGTGAGAAAATATTCCTTACAGGTGGCCGGTATACTCTCGTTGACGAGGTAGATTTTGAAAGATTCGATAGATTTTGCTGGGGAGTGTCAAAAAGTAAATGTGGTGATTTCTACGTTAGAAGAAATATCGGTCATTTCTCGCTTCTACTCCATCGTGAGATCATGGACGCGCCCAAAGGTTTGGATGTTGATCACATAAACGGTGACACGTTAGATAATCGCCGCGCTAACTTGCGAATTGTAACGCGTTCTGAAAATCTACGTAATCGGCACCGAAGACAAAAACCTAAGAGCGGCTATTATGGCGTGAGAAAAATGTGGAATAAATGGGAAGGCAGAATACGCGGAGAAAACGGAAAAATGGTGCGCCTTGGAGCATATTTCACAGCCGTGGAAGCAGCTCAAGCAGTTGATGAGGCTCTCCGCAAAAGGGATGGCAAGTTCGCTCGATTGAATTTTGCGGATAATTTTTAGCTTGCATTAGATCACAGAATTGACGCACCTTTGCTCCGCGCGGCTAGGTCTAGGTCGCTCCTAGACGACAAGCCGCAATCGCTTTCCCCGCATTTGGCGAAAGCGGTGCCGCGCACCATCACTCTTGCGGGGGGAGCCGTAAAAATGCGGGGGACCGCTTGATCCCACGACAGGGAACTATTTTGCCTCATCCGCTCGAAG
>JAGWKM010000271.1 GCA_028865305.1 Patescibacteria group bacterium
GTCCTCCCAGATCAACACGCGCTCGGTCTCTTCCTTGCCAAATGGCATGACGCTGAGTGTCCCATGTTCGACGAGTTGCGACAGTTGATCGCGCGCCGCATCGGCCATTGCGACGGCTTCTTTGTAATCCTTTTCCAACAACGGAATTTTGCCTTCGGCGTAAGCCGCGTCACGTAGTGACCGAGCTTCTTTTGTCATATAATTTGGACACTTAATTATATGAAATTGCTTACCTTTTCCCAATAACAGCGCGTGAGCGGCTGCGCCTTTATCGAAGATTTTTCGGTGTTCCTGCTCAAAGTTTGGATTCAATCTTGGCGATGCGTACCAAGCATGACGCGGCGTTGACCCGCGCTCGATCAATTTCCAACAGATAGAGGAACGCAACGTTGGAAAATCATCAAAGAATTTATCAGCCTCATAATCGGCTTCGCTGATATCAAGAACTCGGCCAGTCATGCCTTGGGCCTTTCCTCTTCGCGCTCCCATTCGGTTTTCAGGTTATAGGTTTCGCGGCACGCTTCGCAAATACATTCATCGGGAAAAACGTAGAGAGAATCAGGATCGGAATCCGTGTCAATGAGGTCGCGGCAGATTTGGCATTTCATGTACGACATCAGGGCAACGCTCCCGATAGGCCAGCGATGATTCCCAACGTGACCAGCACAGCTAGGATAACTAGGGCGACGTGATCTACTTTGGTCATTTCAGCGCCGAGTTGGATTTCGTTGTGTTGTGAATGTGCAATGTCGTGATGAGAGATGAAATGCGCTTAGCGCGTTGCAATTGTTCTTCCGTCCATTGCTGCGCCGTAGGTTTCACCGCACGTTCCTCGTCGAATACCTGATATGGCCGACCGTAGGCGTCGCGAAGATGACGAAGGCAGCGGCGCGGGTTCACGCTGTCTCGCTTACATTGTTCACCCGGATGGGCGATGGTCGCTGCCGCAACCCGAGGCGATGAACTTTTCCGATAACCTGATTTTTGCTCAGTCCCAAGGTTTTGCCGATAAGCGACGCCGAATGGCCCTTGTTCCACAAGAAACGCAAATCGCTAATCAATTCATCGGTCCAGATTGATTGCAAGTTCCCCTCCGTTGCAAAACTTTGAGCATCCCATTCGCTGTTTGCCGGACAAAATACTGAGGATGGAAAATGGCGATCCAGGCAATCATCGCATGACCGTGCTCCTGCGCTTGCTCGGTGACGCCGTACCGCGCGATGCGCCAGTTCAACCACAGCGATGACCGCGACGGCGTAAGCTGCGTGACGTTCGCGCCTTCGTTCATTCTGCGGCGTCCTCGCGCTCGATCTTCCCGCTTCCCTTGCACATCGGGCAGTCAATCACGACGCTGTAAGGGCCGTTCCGGTTTACCGCTTCGCCCTCGATCTCGCCAACACCCTGACACTCGGGACAATCACC
>JAGWKM010000272.1 GCA_028865305.1 Patescibacteria group bacterium
TATGCGGGCACGATCGATACGCTGGCGCTGGTGGACGGCAAGTTCGGCGTCCTGGATATCAAGACCTCTCAGGCGATCTATCGCGACTACAACCTCCAGACTGCCGCATATATAGAAGCTCTGTTGGACGAATTGCCCAAGCTGCAGACCCGCTGGATTCTCCGGATCGATCAGGTCCGCACTTGTCTCAAGTGTGGCGCGACGATGCGCCCGAAAGGCGGCCGCAACAAAATCCGCCGCGGGAAAAAGACGATGTGTCCGCAGGATCAGCACGAATGGTCCGAACTCACCGGCGTCACTGAACTGCAGGAATTCCCCGACTGGAAGCACGACTTCCAGGCCTTCCTCGGCGCGAAGAGACTCTGGGAATGGGAAAATGAGAAATGGCTGAAACAGGTGGGATACTTGGGGTAGTCTGTAAAGTCAAAGGTCCATAAGGTCCATAAGGTTTCATGTTTCAGGTGTCAGGTGGCAAGTGTCATGAATCAAGAGTCACGAGTCATGCGTCATGAGTCATGCGTCATGAGTTTTAATTCCTAATTTCTAATTTCTAATGACTGCAGAACGGCTTTGACAATTATTCCATTTATCGCTATTATAGAAACGGCTTCGTTGATAACATGGGAGGAAAGATGCTCGAAGAACTACTCCTCAATCAGCTGAAACAAGTATTCTGGAAAAGCAAGCGGAGTGCTTCTAAATCGCTTGCCAGTTATTTCCAAGAATGGGAACCGGATTGGAACAATAAGCCAGGAACCAAGACGCGACATGGCGGTTTCACGTTGAAATTGCGCACGTTTCCCGAGGGAGTGGTCATCTCTATCGGCGGATCACTCGTTCAGACTGTTCCTTCTGATTCTTGCGAATCGCCGGAAGAGGCGATAGAAAGAGGTTTTGGAATGATGTATGAGAGAGCGTTCATCAATTTTGAGCATAATAATGTTCGGGAGGAATACCAAATAGCCGAGGAAAAGAAACACGAGGCGTCTGTACTGCGAAAGATATCCGTAACCGTTGAAACGCTTTGCGGCGGTAAAGTGAGCGATGAACTTGGTTTCCAGACCTTCGGCGCACCGCCGTATGTCGATCCGATCCGCCCCGACCTTTCGATGCCGGCAAAGCCGTCTATGATCGAGGAATCCGAAATGCGAAACTTGATCCGGTTGATCTCGTCATCTTCACTCACCATTTAGACATCACCCCCCCCGACTTCGGTCGGGGGATTTTTTATTCAACTTTATGATTTTTAGTTTTATGACTTTTGACTTTGTACTTTGTACCTTCGACCACCCCACGCCTCTTGCATTATCCGTCAGTATGGTATACTATAGATTAGGTAAATTAATTGAGGGTGCTGCGATAAGCAAATGAATGGCGTCCGCCTCCGCTAAAGCTACGGCGGGATGCTCATAATTTC
>JAGWKM010000273.1 GCA_028865305.1 Patescibacteria group bacterium
CGGAATCGAGGGCAATTATATTAGCAGCGATAATATCGCGGCGAATCAGTCAAAGTTTATTAATTACCCGAATAATCGTAGTGTGCTTTCGTCGATGCACTATTTCAACAACGGCGGTTCGGGTGTGGCAAACGGCACCGATCTTTCAGGCATCACGCTAATCGCAAACGCGAACACGAATCTACAGCAATATACACCGCGTTATCTGCGATACCGGATGCGCGATATGCTCGGTGGCGATCTACCTAAAGGGCTTTACGTTTTGGAGACACGCGACTTGCCGATTAGCACCTACGTGTACGGCAATGTGCAATTGAAATTTGATATTGCGAGCGTGAATGCGGCGCCAGTCAATTTCCAGTCGCAATACGAAGATTTTTATCTCGCCGGTTCCGTGTTGCCGGGTGTTGCGGTAGGTTATTAAAATGGATATGCAAGCACTTGCAAACAGCCCCGCTTTTCGCAGCGGGGCTTTTATCCTCGCAATGGTTGCGCTGTTATTGGCTTGGAATCTCGCGTTCGAGGAAAAGTGATGAACGTTTTCGGGTGGCTTTTACTTAGCTTTCCGATTTATCTGGCGATAAATGGAAAGTTGGTAAAATACCTTGAGTTTGCATAATGGGCACTAGTTTTATCGTCGGTGTTTATGGTCTTTATATTTTGCTAGTCGGTTTTAATGGTAACGCGGATAAACTGATTAGCGAAGTAAAAACCGAAAAAGGGTTTATCCCGTGGCTAATTGCGATTAGTGTTTTAGCAGGATTGAACGGAATACCTGAAACTAAACCGATCGTAAAACCGTTTATCGTTTTGGCTTTAATCACGTTAGTGTTAGAAAAGTTCCCAGTGCTAAAAGCTCAAGGCGAAGCGTTACTCAATAAATCAACGCATAGTAACGTCGTGTCAATTCAAGAGGCGAAAAAATGAACGAAATCGTAAAAGATATTTCAGCGATTGCGTCGGCTATTGTCGGGCTTGCGATCATCACGGTATTGGTGCGGCAAGGGTCTAATACGGTCGGCGTGATTCAAGCGTCAACGTCGGGATTCGCGCAAGTGTTGACTGCCGCAATGGGTGGCGGCGTAACGCAAGGCGCGTTTTACTAATGCCATGCATACCGACTATCGCGCGGCATTAAAATCGCCGCTACCGCAACCTCCGCAGTATTTTTGGCCCACGTTTTCGCCGGCGCCCAATCTCGGGCTGCAATTTCCGGCACTTGGCGAAGGTGGACCTAGCGGTGATCCCGGAGCGCTAGGGCGGCGTCCGATTCCGTGGCCGTATACTGCGGGGCTAGGATTTACGGGAATCGTTGCCGCGCCCTATGGGCAGCCGCGCGCAATCGCACCCGTACCGATTGCCAATCAGTTTGCGATCGGACCGAATATCGGTATTATTTCGGGACTAAGTAAACA
>JAGWKM010000274.1 GCA_028865305.1 Patescibacteria group bacterium
GCCAGCACAATACGCGGAGCAAATCTGGAGGGAATTCAAATGAGAAATGGAAAGAACATCGAAGTTGATCTTTTGCCGCCTCATTCGCCGCAAGCAGAACAAGGGGTGCTGGGCTGCATCCTGGCCGACCCGACCAACTGCTTGCCGACCGTCGCGGAGGCAATAGAAAGCGAATCGTTCTACGATCTTCGGCACCGCGAGATTTTCGACCACTGCCGCCGGATGATGGACAACGGAATCCCAATTGATTTGATAACGCTCCAAGCCCGGATGAGCGAAGCCAAAATGCTGGATAACGTTGGTGGGATTCTTTACCTGAACGAAATTCAGGACTCGATCACCTCGCCGGCGAACCTGCCGTATTATTTGGAAATAGTGGCCGAGAAGTCGCTGCTTCGCCGCGTGCTATCCGCCTGCATCGAGTCGGCGGATGAAATCCGGGAATGGACCGGCGGGGTGGATGAACTGGTTGACCGGATTGAAACGCGGATGATTGGGTTTTCGCTGGCGCGCAACCAGAAGAAAACGGACGCAATAAAATCGGTGGTTCACCGGGCGATAGACGCCATTCAATACCGCTTCGACCACCAAGGCGAGGTCACCGGAATAAAAACTGGATTTCCTGATTTGGACAACATGACCGATGGCCTGCACGCCGGCGAGATGTGGGTGATCGCGGCGCGACCTTCCATGGGAAAGACTTCGCTGGCCATGAACATCGTCGAGCGTGTTGCTTTGGAAGAAAAGCTGCCGGTGGGGGTCTTCTCGCTGGAAATGAGTTCAGAATCGCTGGTAACGCGCATGATCTGTTCGCTGTCCCGCGCCAACCTGCGGCAGATAAATCGCGGGTTTTTATCGGAATCGGACTTTCCAAAAATCTGCACCGCATCAACGCGCATTGGCAATTCAAGGCTATTTATTGACGATACCGCCGGACTTTCGATTCTCCAATTGCGAGCCCGCGCGCGTCGGATGGGCCAGCAACATGGGATAAAACTGTTTGTGGTGGACTATCTCCAATTGCTTAATGCGGCTGGCAAGCGGAGCGAGGAAAACCGCCAGCAGGAAATAGCCGACATCTCGGGTGGGCTTAAGGCGATGGCGAAAGAATTGAATGTACCGGTGATTGTGTTGGCGCAACTAAACCGCGAGATTGAGAAGGACCGAAAGCGAAAGCCGCGACTCTCGGACCTGCGCGAATCCGGCGCCATTGAGCAGGACGCCGACCTTGTGGGGCTGCTTTACAAGCCGGAGTCCAGCGAGGACGAAGACCAAGAATGTGAAGCGGCACAAGTGAATCTCCTGATAGCAAAGCAACGCAATGGGCCGACCGGCGACGTGAATTTGACGTTCCTGAAGCCGTACACACGGTTTGAGAGCGCCGCTAAA
>JAGWKM010000275.1 GCA_028865305.1 Patescibacteria group bacterium
CGTTCCAGTCTTTATCGCCCGGGACATGCTCTCCATCCCCGACGCACAAGGCAAGCTTCGCAAAGGCGACCGCGTGACGGCCCGCAAAACGCATTATTTAAGCCACACGCTGCGCACTACTTTTCTGCGTGATATGTACCGCAGCAAGACCTTTGATTACGTGACAGTCCGCTCCCTGGTGGATGCCTACGTGTACGCAGAAAACAAGGCGAAAGCGGCCCTGGCGCGTGACCCCAATTGGCGGCGACCCTTGGCTGAACTGACACGCGAACTGCTTGAAAACTTCTACGGTGAAAACCAAGCGTGGGAAATAGAAAAAGCCCATGAAAAGCGCAACATCCAAGGTTCTTACTTCTACACCAACAAAGAATACTTCGGCAAAAAAGCCAATGACGAAACTCACGTTATTGGCTCCATCACTCAAAAGCTGAAACAAAAACATGAATCCGCTGCTGTAGAACTGGCAGACGAACTGCGCTTTCAAATTTACCCCGCCAACTATGTTACACCTCCCACCCCGCGTAAATCTAAAAAGACCTACCGAGCCAGTCTCAAGCGAAAATAAAGCGCCAGCAAAAGTCAAGGGAATCCCCCTGCGCCGGGTTGAAAAAAACAAACCGGCCAAGCCCGCGCAAATGATCGCGTACGATTTCGAGACAACGCGCATCGAGGCAGGCACCCCGCGCCCGCTCTACATTACCGCCTACTCTGAGCAGCTGGGTGTTCAGTTGGAATCCCCGATCAAAAACATGGATCACTTGCATGACCTGCTGGTCAAGCACCTGCTGCGGGATGACCTTACGGGAATTAAATTTGTCGCGTGGAACGCCAACAATTTTGACGCGTACTTTATTGCGGCGGCCCTGGTGACCGATCCTGCGTACACCTTACGTCCCTACCTCACGCAGAGCAACGCCCTGCGGGGCTTGCGTATTAATAAGACGGAAGATTTACAAGCCGACGGCACATTCCCCAAAAACGCCATCACATGGGAATTTTTGGACGGCATTGCCATGCTCGGCATGGTCGGCGTCCCCCTGTCGAAATTCCTTGCCAGCTTCACCCCCGACTTTGAAAAACTCACTGGCGTGATTGACTTTGAAAAAGAAACTTTCGATGCCAAAAACCCGCAGCACCGCGCCTATGCCCTGCGTGATTCTGTCGGCCTCTACCACGCCATGAACAAGGCGCAAGACATTCTCATTCAAAATTTTAATCAAGCGCTTACCGTCACCATGGGCGGGGCCTGCATCAAGATATTTGCCGCCAACATTCCCGCAGGCAAAACCGTCAACACGCTGAACATGCAAGAAAACAAGACCGTTCGCCAATTCGCCATGCGCGGCGGTTTTTGCTACTGCGTGAAGTCATACATGGGCCC
>JAGWKM010000276.1 GCA_028865305.1 Patescibacteria group bacterium
ATGTGAATCCCAATTTTCAAAATATTCGCTTGATTCCATCCAATGCGCATTTGGATTTGGAATCAGTACCTTTCTATATCAACTTCGAAAGCACCCAAAACAACAGCTACGGGAATGTTTGTTTTCACATTGAAAACGCGACACTCGCCGCAGCGCTCGTTAAAGCGATCAACGAAACGCTTACGGCATTTACGCCAGCGAAGTCGCCAGAAGGCGAACTTCCAAACCACGAAGACAATATTTTTGGAGAAACTAATGTCTGAAATCAATCCACGCACCGCCATTGGCAGCAATATCCCGGACTCGATCGACTACGCGAAAAACGAAATTCAGCGCCTTCAGAACGAATATGCTGAAACTTCGAGATCAGTCGAATCGCTACTCGGCGAGTTTGATGAAATCCCCGAGATTATCGAGGACGACGTGCAGAAGAGCATCGTTGCCAGTCTAATCAAGCGGATGCGCGATACCACCAAACGAATTGATGGTCTTCGGGAACTAGAAAAAATGCCGTACTTTCGGCGTGGCCAAGGCGTCGACCAATTCTTCAATGGCCTTTTCGATCGTCTGACGCGTCGGGAGAAACGGAATCGACCCGGTGCCGCCGATGTTCTTCAGCAACGACTGACCGACTACGACACAAAGTTGCTTTTGGCCGAGCAGGAACGCCGCCGCAAAGAGGCTGCTGAGGCCGAGCGCAAAGCGCGGGAAGCTAGGGAAGCCGAAGCCAAGGCCGCTAAGGAGGCCGAGGAGAGGCATTTGGCTGCCGAGCGGGCTAGACTGCCGGAAACACGGGAAATCAAACAGGAGGCCGCTGCAGTGGCCGAAGAAATGGCATCTGCGGCCAGGATCGAGGCTGCAGTCGCCAATGATCAGGCGGAGGCCGCTTATGTCGATACTTTGGCCCGTCCCGCCGATATCATGCGCAATCGCGGTGCCGATGGAACCCTGACCACGATGGCACGGGAGTTCTATGCCGAGATTGAAAATGCAAATCTTCTTGATAAGGAAGCGCTCTGGCCATTCATTGGCTTGGACGCCAAGGAAAAGGCGCTTCGACAGTGGGCCAAGACAACTGGCCATCGCCAGCAGATGGCTGGCGCGAAGATCGGCGATCGGCCTAAATCGGTGGTGCGATAATGCTATCCCGGAAACATTGGCACAAATCACTAACTGACGATGCGATCATGGAAGCCTGCACTGATCGGGCAATGAGCCTTGATAATCCCGGATTTTGTTTGATCTGCGGACTTCGGGCAGAAGGTGTCGAACCGGATGCTCGGAATTACGAATGCGAATCTTGTGGTGCCGATCAGGTTTTCGGTGCCGAGGAACTATTACTGATTATTGCATAGGAGAATATCATGATCGCAAAGGCTT
>JAGWKM010000277.1 GCA_028865305.1 Patescibacteria group bacterium
AAACCACTTGTCTATTTTTCTTATTAAGGTTTTTTTGGCGGCGTAGGCGGCGTAGGCGGCGTTGGCGGCGTAGGCGGCGTAGGCGGCGTTGGCGGCGTTGGCGGCTGCGTAGGCGGCGTAGGCGGCGTTGGCGGCGTTGGCGGCGTAGGCGGCGTTGGCGGCGTTGGCGGCGGCTTTGGCGGCGTTGGCGGCGGCGTAGGCGGCGTAGGCGTTCTTCTTAGTTGGGTCTTTCAGATACTCTTTCGCAGTTTGGATCGCTTTTCTCGGTCGGTCATCGTCAGGATATTTCTTCTCATAGATTGAAATGACCTGTTCTGCTGCAAAGATCGCGAGACTAACTGAATCTTCTTTCTTCCAATGCCACGCTTTCACAATTCGCATCGACGACCATGTTTCTTTGTCATTCTCGATTGCGGATTTCCCTTTCACTTCCACAAGTGCAAGAATTTCACCTTTCACATATCCCAGAGCTTGTAGTGGAGTCTTTGAGGCGTGAAATCCTGTTTTGCAAAGCTCTATATCTCGGTCGTCTGTTCTCCATTCTCCGATTTTCCACTGTGATCTGTCGTAGTCTGATTTGAGATCGGTTCGGAGGAATTTGTAGAGTCGTTTCGATTTCATACATGTGCGGTAGCGATGATAAGTGGTGACGCTGTTGCCAAGAGCAATCCGATTTCCTTTTTCTTGAAGAACGGGAAGCTGATAAATGCGAAGATCGTGCTTAAGGCCTTGAACCACAATTTGCGTTCGAGATTGCGGAATGTGATGTGAAGGTTATCACGTTTGTAGAGTGTAAGATCGTGGGGGTAGATCGGAGCGGGTTCAAACTCCACTCCGTCTTGGAAACTTTTGAAATACATAACTTTATAGAGTTTTATAGACACCACCTGCTAATCGTTTGCATTCAGTATCACAGCATTTTTGGCAAACGTCCCAGTCGTCAATCGGCTTACCCGACCTTATCGCCGCCAAATGGTTGCCGTTGCACCATGCACAGCCGCCATAGAACAACTGCTCTTTCTCGCCGTTCTCGTTTTTTGCATGGAGGCGTTTCCATTTTCCGCAAACACAGCACTGTAGTCGGGGGTTGCTCCTGTTTTTGTCCTTGGGGTGAATAGCCATACAGTTATGAGAGTTAAGCGATCAACGGAAGGCCGTAGACAATGAGCGCCATGATAATGAAGAACAGTGCTGTGCTTGCTGCGAGTTGTACGAATGGTTCTGAACTTGGTTGTTTGATTACGAACTCTTTTTTGCTGTCTCGAAGGTCTAAGATTGTGGATGCCATAGGTGATTAAATTTCCCCTTTCCCCACTGCCGCGACGCTCATGATGTGCGCTACAGCAGGGAAGAAAGAGGCATGAGCGATTAATGA
>JAGWKM010000278.1 GCA_028865305.1 Patescibacteria group bacterium
AAGACGCTCAAGAAGCTCGCCAAGGACTTCAAGCGCAGCGATATTAAATCGGTTCGCCGTGGTGAAGCTCAGCCATCGGAACAACGCGGAAGCGGCGTCATTTGGGGTGATCCAAAAACCATGGGCGGCGTCAAGATTGCCCCGCCGATTGCCGGTGAACCTATCGGCATCAATCCGCATAACGTCGGAAATTTGAGCGGGCCACGCATCGGCAGTTACATTGCAGACCATCAAAACCTCAAGCTCAAAAAATGAAAATCCCGACCAACCTAGAAGAACGGGAGAACTTTTACCAAGACCTCACACAGAAATGCCTTGTCTCGAAAGAGGACCGGAAACAGGATTACGATTCATGGCGGTCCTGGTATTTATTCGGTAATGGCCCTGACGATCCGCCAGCGCACTTCAACAAAATTTATCCGCACGTCGATCAACTGATTTCGTTTCTCTATTCGCAAGAGACGACGCGGTTTTCGGTTGTGCCTGGGGCGTCGGTCGATCCGAGGGAATTCTCGAAAATTCCGGCGCTGACGCAAGCGATCAACGATAAATGGCACGACAGCAACACCGATACGACGTTTGGTTTAGCTCTTACGTGGTCGATGGCCTACGCATCGACGTTCATCAAACTCATTGTGATGAACGGGCAAGTTTATCCTTACGTGATTGAGCCGAAATTCATCGGCGTGTTGCGCGAAGATTCTCCCGGAACAGACAAGCAAGATGCGTTTGTTCATATTTACTACATCACAAAATCAGAATTGTACCGGCGTATTTACGCTCATCCAAAGCGCGATAAAATCCTAGAACGCATCAATGCTATGGAACATCCGGTATCCGATGTGCCGGAGGCGGTGGACCGAATTGTGATGTCGCAAACGACACCGCAGATGATGGGAAACGTCAATCTCGATCTCTACGGTTATAACCGCATGCGCGCCAAAGTCGGCGAAGAAACCATTGAAATGCGGGAATTGTACGTTTGGAACGACGACACAGACGATTATCAGGTTGTGACGACGGCTGATCCTGACGTGGTGATCTACGATAGAGAAAACGAGAAACTTTTCCTCAAGGGCGAATCGCCGATAATTCAAGTCTGCCCCAATCCAATGCCGGATTATTTTTGGGGCATGAGCGAAGTTCAACGTCTCGTTTCGTTACAACAACTTCGCAACAACCGTATGGCCGAAATTCTTGAATTGCTCAAGAGACAGGTCAACCCGCCTAAAGCCCTTTATGGGTTTACCGGAATCTTCGAAGAAAAGAATTTTGCGCTTAATCGAGAGGGCGGGTTGCTTGCGTCAGATATGCCGAACGCCAAAGCCGACGTGCTCGCGCCGCAAATGCCGGAGGATTTGTGGCGT
>JAGWKM010000059.1 GCA_028865305.1 Patescibacteria group bacterium
GTGCTGTGGGCGGTGCTAGCCGCGATCTACGGCAGTTAAACCTTGCCTATACTCATTGCAACTGAGATTTCCAACCTACCAAGTTTCAGGTTAAGTAATTTTCCGCCCTTGGATATGCCTGGAATGCTTTCCTACTTCATAGCGGTCGGTCGAAACCTTTACCCAGAGGCTACGTCTGTAACCATCTTGTGGCGCGGAAAACCAATAGCCGGATGGGTGAAATCTAAATCTTAGTGTGCGGGTACTTGCCACGAATGTGGCGGCGGAAATGCTGCCCGGCGCTCGGCGCTTGCATGAAGGCCTGATGCTCGGCGGTTGACATACCGTGGTATGCGTAACTCCGTCCGTCTCGGAATGTGATCGTCAACGTCTTTTCAGCAGTATCGTAGCTCGATGAAGCAATGTGCGATGAATTGACGTGCGCTATCTCGGGCATGATCTAATCCGCTGCCGCAGGGATAGGTTGTGGCGCTGGGACTGCGTGTTGAGAGAAATGTCCATTAAAAAGATATGAGCCAAAATGTCCCAATGTTACCCACGGTGCGGCATACACCTTGCCGCCAGCCATTCTCCATTCGCGGCAGAAATGATAGTCCTCGCTCAACAGTCGTTTGGTATCGGGATCGATGCTGGTTTTGAAAAACTCGTGGATTTCCTCCCCCCCTCCGATGCTTCCACTCAAATCCAACACATCGTTTTTATATATCGGCGTCGTCGGCATGAGCTTCTCAAACACTTGCCGCTTAATCAGCATAAAGCCGGTTCCCCCGTTCCATACTTCAAGCGGCAATGCCATTGGCACATTAACTTCGCCAACGTAATCAACCAAGTTGGCAACACCAGTTCCAGTATAAAATTGTAGGTTTTCTTGCGTTATACCTGACTTAACGGCTTCTTCAATACGGTGCCAGTTGATTTCTTTTTTCGGATAAATCCCGCAAATGATGTCCTTATCGGCCATAATCATCGCCGGAACTTCATAGGGATTAAATTTTATATCGGCGTCTATGAAAAAAAGATGCGTGGCATCCGATTTTAGAAACGCTTTTGTCATTGCATTACGCGCTCGCGGAATAAGCGATTCGTTGAACATAATTGAGTAATAAGATTGTACGTTGATCTGCGCGAAAACATCACGCAATGACACCATGCTTTGAGCGTACATGCCGCTGCACATTCCGCCGTACATCGGCGTCGCAATAAAGAGCTTTGTCATTGAGCAGCGGCAGTCTTTTGATCAACGCATAGCGCAACGGTCTGTTGCCATTGATTGTAAACTCCCTGATCCTCGCCGGAGGCCGAAGCAAGAAGAGAACTCAACAGGAAAGAACCGACGTTGGTTGAATTGGCGGCTCCACGCGACCAGAAAACGTTTTGAGGCTCAGGATATTGCTTGGTGCATTCGGTATACCGTTGACCAGCAGCACAACCAGAAAGCAAAACAGCGAAAAATATGGCTGAAAATGTTCGCATGTGGCCCTCCATAATATCTGCCTATTATAGCAGTTTTGTCGGCGGTGTCACCCCCAATGACGTTGCCTTTGATGCAAGCCATTTATGGCCGTAGGCACCAACAATCAAGCCAGAAACAAACGCGCAGGCGAGCGCACCAAGAGCGAACAAGGAAATCGTCATTTCACTTTCTCCTGTTGTGTGATCCACGATTGCAGATCGAGAAGCTGTTGAGCGTTTGCGTGACAAGTTCCGAAATTCTGTACGGCATTGTCCAGCGCATCTACGGCGGTTGCAGGCTCAGTGAGCATTTGCATTGGAACCGGAGACGACATTAGGTTTTCCGGTGGTTGCGGAAAAGATGTCAGTACCGGCAACGGCGTCGTTCCACAGCCGCACATAGTTAGAGCTAACAGGACAGGCATCGGTTTTAGCCACATAGACGGGTATCCTTTTGGTAATCGTCTGCGTCACGGTACGGATTTCGACCTGATGCTGGGCGGCATCGACGGCGGATTTGAGAGAAATGGCATCTTGCGTTTTTTGAGCTTCGGCCGCTTTCTGCGTCGCATCCAAAACCGCTTGCAATTGTTGCCCCTCATCGTAGCGATGAACAAAAAAGACGACCATTCCGATAGCGACGACGATGCTGCCGTATTTGATGATCGAAAGGTATGGCGTCAGGAACGAAAACATATCATTGGTCGCCCTGTTGGAATCGCCTGATCGAATGGTCGTCCCATACTGCGCCGAATACGTAGGAGCCTATCGTGGCACCGCCCAGGGCGATGATTGAAATGGCAATCTGCTGATGCAACGCCGTGTCGCTCGCCCATATCGTGAAATAAAGCGTTTCGGCTGCGCAGAAAATCAACGTGCAAAAAATCGTCCGCCGCCTCAATTTCCATGAGCCTTTGTAGATGCCACTGGTAGCAGTCTGTGGCGGCGTCTGATCGTCCATAGATCAAGGCACGTCCTTGTAAAAAGTATGCGAGCCGATTTTTACGGTTTGTGTCGCTTGCGAAACCCAGGACGGCGGCGTGATGCCGTCGGCAATATAATGGGTTGCGCCAAACGTCGGGTCATCCGATCCGGCGACGACCGCATCATACGTTGCAATACAATCGGATAAGATCGGATCGGTGTCATCCACGGTTGCAAGGCGACGACGATTTGGGTCCGAGGTATTCCAGCATGAGAATTGCCACGGCCTCAGGCAGATGTCGGCGATGGTTGAACCGTATTTGGGCGCGAACTGCAACCGATTGAACAGAACGTGCATCACCGCGCGTATACCGTCGGCACCTTGATTAGATGCTTCCATGTACGCCGTTGCGGCGGCTATTTGCTGATCAAGCGCCACCGAGGGGTTTCCTGTTGTCGATTTCAAATCGAACCATATCCGCCACGCGCGCTTCGTGAAGCTTGAACCTGCTTTCAATCAGTTCCTCAAGCTCGTCGCGAAATTCTGCCATGTCCTCTCGTGTCACGGCGTGTTTGGCATTATCCTCGCGCCAATTGGCGTCGCGATCTCCCAATGCCGTCAAGCGGTCCCAGATTTGTTTGCGGCCGTCGTTTCCCTCTTTACGAACCCCCGAAACAGCCGACCATAGCAATGAAAACGCGCCAGCACACGCGCTCGCCAATCCGCCCAATGCAACCCAAATTAGAGGTACTTCGGTTGTATCAGGCGGCATTGGCATTGTAGCCGCCGCCATATTTATGTTGTTGCGGGTCAATCACGGAATCCCTTGCTGATCATGTAATCCCTTCTCCGGGCGTTATGTAAACGAGGCTGATAGACGCATTACTGGTGGTACTCATCGAAACAGTTACATTGCTAAATGGACCTGATTGCCATCCCGTAAGAATTTGTCCGCTTCCTCCTACGATAGGAGTTCCATAACCGGGAGTTCCAGGCACCGGCACAGAAACCACCGCATTTCCGGCGGAACTACCAATTCTCACAAAAACATCGGCGCTGGGTGAATAAAATCTAAGCTGGCTACACGGAGAATCTGCGGTAACTGTGATCGTGTTTACCGTGCCGCTGACATTTGCGACAACGGTTTTCCCCATTGGCTGAAAAGGCGTTTGAATAGCCATTAGTCGATCACCTTTCTTGCCGGTTTGGTTGTGCCAACCAGCTTCTTTGGATCACACGGACTCAAAAGCAACGGATCATTCTTGGGGTCTATTTTGGTTATCGGTTTTAACTTGCTCATCCTTGTCTCTCCTTCGGTCATGCAGTACACAGGGAAGGAACACGGCAACGGCAAAGAACGCAGCCATGCCCTCGCGTTCCCATGTCGGCCGGTACATGACCACGGCCGATAGGGCGAAAGTCATAAACAAAGATAGAAGCGTGACGAGACGCTGCGATAGAACGCGAATAGCGATTCTGACAAGCGGAATGTCGGTAACTTGCATGATGTTGGCCCTCTCTAATTATCATCGTAAAATCCCGTACCGTATTCTTCATCTTCGATCTTTAATCGAACTTGCTCCAGTTTCAACGCACGGTCGATGACTTTCATCTTGTCGGTCAATGACGCCGCATCATCGTTCATCACTTCGTGCAACAGTTCCATGATCGAGTTTTCAAGGTCTGAATTGACCGCACGTTTTTTCTTCTTCGCCGTCACCGCCTACCTCGTGTATCACGGCGATGCTTTTTAGCCATAGCGCGGCCTTTTGCGGTTTCCTTATTACCCCGCATCGCGCCGATTTTGTTCATCACCTTATACGGAATCTTGCTGCCTGATCCGTACTCTCGCTTTAGTTTCTCTTCAAGAAAGCGTGGCATGTTACATCCCCAACAGATGTTTGAGAATCCAATACGAAGTGACGCCACCCGTTGCAGCGGCCGTCCCATAAGCGGCGGCGTCAACTGCTTTTTTGGCACGCTGTCTTGTTTGCTCCACTTTTTCTACTCGTGATAAATAGTCCATTGCCTGTTGTCGCAAATCGCCGCCGACCTCGCGAAACATTCCGTCATGCGCTTTAATCCACGCCCGGCCCTGATCCACACTCATTCCATTTAATTTCGTTGCGATATATTCTTTTGCCGTATCGTAAACAAACTTTTGATCGCCGCCGCTCAATTTTCTGAGATTTCTTACAGAACTTGCGTCTTTAAAAAATTCGCGAGGAAGAACTTCAACCGAGTATTTAGGCGTGTCTTTTAGATACGGCGATGCTTCGCTGACGATTTTTCTTCCGCCTGTTGTCGATTCAAACAAATTAATCGGCTCAGACATTTCCCTGTAGGCATCAATAAATTTTCCGCCCGCAGGAATACGCGAACGAATTAGGTTCTCCAATTTGTCTTTGATGTCTTTTGCGACTTGCGTTCGAATCGCTTCATACCCCCGCATTTGTCCGCTGGCGATTTTTCCCAAAAATCTCCGTTCGCTCTCAATGCGCGTCATGGACGGATCGCCGCTTATGCGCTCTGCAAGATTGTTAATCAAATTGCTTTCTTCCGTAGTCAAATCTCGCGCCGCGAGTTTTTTATAATCACTGAGAACTTTTCTGTATGAAAGTGCAAGACCGCGCTCAACATTATGAGGTTGCGATAGATAATCTTTTTTGATGGCGTCAATTTGCTTTGCGCGTGTCGCAATCAGTTTGTCGTATCGTTTCACGAGGGCATTGTGCATATCCTCGCCGATAAGACCCTCATCGCTAACAGAGCCGACTTTTGAAAGAGACGATGCAGCTTTTTCAACTGCTCCAGGAAGGACCTTTCCTATTGTTTCGGCAACTTTAGGCGCAGATTTTACCGCGCCATAACCAAGCGACGCGGCGGCTGGCAACCATTCGCCAACAGTCTGTGCCGTGGGGTGTTCTTCGCCGAGTTTCTGGCCGGGTAAAATGTTTTCAAATTCACCCGTCGTCGGCCAATGTCCAGCTTGCAATTGCGGCAATCCAACACCGCGCATTGCCATATTGAATGGGACGTTCACGGCTTGTTGAATATCGCCAACGGTTCCTAGAACATTTGACGCCAAACCCCGCGCCGCAGCGCCAGCCATACCAAGATAATCCGTCCCAGATTCAGACGAAGATGGTTCTTGCTGTTGTGTCAAATCAGACAATTTGACCGGCGATGAATTTGAAACATCAGAAAGTTTCATTGCACAGGCTCAACGTCTGGATCGTTGTTCAAATCGCCGCCAGTAACGCGGTATTTTTTCCCACCAACATCGAGAACTTGACCGACTGAATATTTCGTTTGCGGTTCATGGATAATTCCAGGTTTTTGCAAATCCTCCGTAACGGCTTTTTGCTCATCCAACAATGATGTGCGACGGAATTCCATTTCTTGCCGCATGATGCCAGTTGCGCGTTGTAGCTGTTTTATGTTTTGCGCTTCGTTAATTAGGGTTTGCGCCCTCGATTGCGCCCCTTCCGGCGTTGTGGCCGCACCATATCCGCCTGACATAACCTTGGCGTATTCGCTCGTGAGCGTTTGAATTGCATTGTTGAGTGCTGTCACGTTCGGATCGCCAGTGGCGCGACGGCCAGCCTGTATCCAAGCATCAATGGCTGGTGTTCCGGTTGGCCCAATTCCTTTGTTTGCCAAAGATTCAACCAAATAGCTGCTCTTTGTGGCGGTCTGTTCGTAGTTCTCAATGAGAACACGAGTGCGCGTGATTGCAGAGAGAGCAGCGGCGTTGGCTTTGCGCGTTACCGCATTGGCGGCGGCAACATCGGCTGTCGTGCCTTTGTCTTTAGCCCTAGAGGCGACTTTGCTGAGCAATTCTCGGCGCAGGCCTGACGCACCAAAGCCAAGCGGCGGAAGTTGTCCCGTGTTCAATGCCCAATCGGCCCAGAAATCCATTGTGTCAGGATTGAGAGGTAAATTAGATGCTTCGGTCTGATAAAGTTTTCCGGCGATTTCGGCCGCTTTCAGCATCGCTGTTTGTTGACTGTTCATCGCCGCGATAACGGCTTTCAAATTGCCCGCTTTCGCCTGTGCCAACACAACATCATCACCCGCCTTTGCGGCGGCAAGTTGCGCGTCTGCCAAACCTTGCGTGAGATTTACCTTTGCAACCTCAAGCGCGTTCGTTAGCTGCTGTCGATATTGTTCGTGAACCGCATTCAATCTCTCAAAGTTGGCTTGGAAGTTTTTCAGTTCACGGTCATACAAATCCTTACGGCCCTGTTGCCAACCGTTCATCATTCCGGTCATGGAATCGAGCGCATCCAAACCGGATTG
>JAGWKM010000060.1 GCA_028865305.1 Patescibacteria group bacterium
GAAAGACCCCACCGAGAAATTCGAAGGTCTTTCCGGCCAATTCCGGTCGATCCCTTCGGACGAAAAGCGCGACGAACTGGAAAGCGGCGTGTGCTTCCTGCCGGACGCTTTTCACAACATGGTGGCTGCGCCGTTCCGCAAGATGCAGGATACGGACAAGAACGCGCAGCTTCGTTTCGCGTTCGAAATCTATTCGATCCGCGCTCAGAACCCGGCCGGCTATTCCTGGGAATTCAAGCCGAAGATCGAAGCGGCGGGCGGCAATCCGCTGGATGAACTGATCGCTGATCTCGGGGAAGTGAAGGTGGTACAGGGTCGCAAGACGCTCGCCTTGGCCGCGCCTGAGAAGGCGGTAGCGAAAAAGTAATATCGGAACCGAGTTCGCCCCCAATTCCGATTTTACTTTGGCCGCCGCCCGTGGGTTTTAGCATCCTCCGGGCGGCGGTTTCGTTTCAACCATAGAAAGGCATCAAAATGGTAGCACTTGAAATCTTGCAACCTATCAGCGTCGGAATTTTAGCTATGATAGTTCCGACAATTCAAGACCGCACGATCAGGCAATTTTCAAACCTGTTTTTCGTGATAGCGGCGCAACTTTCGTTTTGGTGGTTGCATCAATGAAACGCCGCACAAAGCAAAACGTTGGGGCATGGCCCAACATGCGGGATGATACGTTGAAGGCGATTGCCGACGAACTCGCCCGCGCCCGGAAAAAGCATCCACATAAAGGCGAGCATATTGAACTGTTGATAAATTATGCTGCCGAAATGTTCACAGCGTTTGAACGTCATTCGGCGGGCAAAGGAATGGCGGCGCACGCTTATGCTTGTGCCGCTGCCGTGGCGGCTATGGCAATTCGCTGCATGGAAGAAGGCGACGATCGTTTTACATATTCCGGCAACCGGCAAGACGCGCCGAAATTCGAGTTGACGCCATGACAGAAATTCCCCAGGATGAATTACTTGAACTTCGAAAGCATCAAATCAAGACATTGCGCGAACAACTAGCGCGGTGTCTTTCTGAATTGCCCGATGATCAGCGTTTGCAAATAAAGTATGAAACGATGATTGCGATCATGCAGGGCGAAAGCGGAAACAAATCCGCGCAGATATGGGCCACGGCGCTTGCAGATTTCGCACTCGCCTTGATGAACATGGGTTTTAATCCCCGCGTCATTCTGGCGAATTTGAAAGATGACGCTGAAAAATTTCTGGATCAAAAGCTGAAAGAGCAGTCCATGACTTTGGACGCGCCAAAGGGGACAAGGCCGAATTAAGGCTTGACGATCCGACCCCAAATCAGAGCATAGAGAAGGCCGCTCCCGCCATCACTCGGGAGCGGCCTTTGTGTTTCCGGTAGAGGGCGTTGACCGGAATGAGGCTCCTTAGGGCAAGGAGCAATTCAAAATGTCTAAACGTGTTCGGCGGAAAACGCAACACGATATTTTTGTTTCCAACGTAAAAAAATTGCAGCGTGCGGGGCTAATCGGCAAAGTCGATTTGCGCAAGAAAGCAAGCCCTGCGATCATCCGAAAAATCGAGAAATATCGCCCCTTGCTTCGCGGCAAGGCAACGGTGGTTGTCGCGCCTGATACCAGGACGGCGGCGCGTTTGCGCAAGACCTTGGGATTAAAAGGCAGCGGAAAAACGATCGTCATTCCGAAGGAAAAGGGCGAACGTTACCGTTATCAGAAAACGACAGGCGAAATCGTTTCGACGCGCAAGGGTTATGCCAAGGGAGAAACGATCAAAAAGACATTGAGTAAGGGATTTCCCGCACCGCCTGAGAAGGGAAGCGGCAAACGTCTTTATTATACGATCCCTGAGCGAACACGCGGCGCGGGCCGATTGAAACGCAAGACGTTCGGAAGCTTCGATGAAATGCTTTACTATCTCTCGAAATACGAAGTTGATTTTGAGGATATTGAGGATCGCGTCGAAGTTGAGGAAGTGACGAAGGGAAGCCGCAAAGACAAGGTACGGCAAAAGAAAATTCACGATGATAGTGCTAGAGCCTATCGGAGATATAAGCGAAAGCGTCGCGCGTCATTGAAGAATAAACCGCGTGCAGGATCGGGGCGCTAACCCGATGTTTTCGCAAGGCGAAAATCATCATAGTGATTTTCCTCGCGTGCGAGGAAAACACTGATGGCACCGTCTCCGATTGATTTGCGCGGCGCGTTTGCGCCTTTGATGATTGAGGCAAGCGAATTCAAATCCCCCAGGCGCGGGCGCCCGCCGATCGGGGAGCGCGCGTTGACGAATGCGGAAAAGCATCGGCGCTGCCGGGCTTCAAAAACAGAAGCGAAATTGAGGAACATCGCGGTTCTGGATTTCGAGACTGATCCATTTGACGACAATCTAAAGGCGGAAATTCTGCCGTTTGTTTGTGAGTTGTATTCAGATCAGTTCGGCGCGATAGTCATTTGGGATGAAGATTTTGATCGCTTCATTTCCAAGGTTGTCACGGCAATTGAGGGGTTGCCCGATGCCTATACTATATACGCACATAATGGCGGAAAGTTTGACTATCTCTTTTTGGTGCGACACTTGCGGGGCGTCGTTAAATTCAAAGGCCGGGCAATTATGTCATGTCGCATCGGTGCCCACGAATTGCGCGACAGTTTGCATATCCTGCCGGAAAAGCTTGCCGCCTGGAAAAAAGACCACTTTGACTATTCTAAAATGAAAAGGTGCAATCGTGCAAAATTCCGCGCTGAAATTTTGGCATACCTCCATAGTGATTGCCTGTACCTTTTTGACATTATCAAGTCTTTCGTTAGCGAATTCGGTCTCAAGATCAGCATCGGACAAGCGGCCTTTTCCTCTCTCAAAAAATCGTACAAAGTGGCGGCGGTTTCAGAGGCAAGCGATGAATTCCTCAGACGGTATTTCTTCGGTGGTCGTGTTGAATGTATCGGCGGGCGAGGGCTATTTGACAGTCGAGCGGGAAGGGAAGATTTTAAACTGTATGATCTTAATTCCGCGTATCCCGATGCAATGGCAAATTGCGCGCATCCTGTCGGAAACGAATATAACTGGCGCCGTGGAAGTATCTCGGAAGATACGGTTTTCGTCGATGTTGAATGCCGAAATTTTGGGGCATTTGTGTCCCGAGGCAAAGACAATCCGATGGAAGCGGCAACGGGAGAAAAGCGCGGGCGCTTCTACGTCACCCGATGGGAATTCGACGTTGCAACAAAGTATGGATTGATCGATGACGTCCGAATTATTGGAGTGGTTGACAATTGTGAGCGTTCTAATTTTTCTGATTTCATCGTGCCTATGTATGATCGTCGGCAAATTGGCAAACGTGCGATGGAACAATTACGATTGGCGGGCCGCGATGAAACGACGGAATTTGAGGAACTGAAAAAACAAGATTTGTTTCTCAAATATCTATTGAACAACGCCTACGGAAAATTCGCTCAGAACCCGCGCAAATTCAAGGAATATTACTACACGGACGCGGGTGAATGCCCGCCGAAAGAATGGATGCAATGGCTAGAGGAAGCATCGGAGGATGATCAACATGAATTCGGATTTCCACTCGAAAGGACTGACGACTTTGCAATATGGGCGAAACCTTCCCCCGGCAAAAGATTTAACAACGTCGGGACTGCTGCGAGTATCACGGGCGCTGTACGCGCAAAACTTCTTGAGGCAATCCAACACTCTACCGAACCCATTTATTGTGATACCGATAGCATCATCTGCCGAAATCTCTCAGGATTTGGCGTCGATTTCGACGTTGCCCGATTAGGCGCGTGGAAACTGGAAGCGACATTCGATCGTGTGATTGTTGCCGGGCGCAAGCTTTACGCTTGTGAAGTGCAGGGGCATCCCGATGGACACGAAAAGCGGATCAAGATAAGGTCCAAGGGCGCTGCCGGTCTTAAGTGGTCCGATTTTGAAAAGATGCTTGACGGGGAAATAATCGAGACGCTTAACAAAGCGCCGACGCTTTCAAAATCGGGACCACCATCAACACCGGAAGAATGGAATAAAGCGTATTTGCGTAGAAAAATTCGTGCTACGGCACCGCTCAAAAGGAAAACGCAAAATGCCCGTTCGCTCAGCATTTCAAATTCCAAACAAGGCTGTTCCGTCTGAGGGTGGCGTCGGCGTGCCCGTCACGTTGTCGCTTGCAACAAAGCAAACCGATAGCGGTGATTTGACGCTTGAACAAACGAGCGGTGTGATTGGATTTGTTCAATCGGTTTACATTGACAATTCCGCCAATGCCGCCGTGTTGACGCTGACATTTCCCGGCACGCAACAGAATATTACTGTGAAAGGCAAGACGCAGGGTTATTACCCGGTTATGCCATTCACCGGAACATTTTCCTGGAATGCGGCGTCAACGGGCGCGGTGAACGTTCCCATCATTTTCACGAATGTTCGATTTGAGGCGGCGCAATGGGCAACCGCTTAATCCGCATTTTCATCGCGCCGTCGCTTTTCGCCCTGGCTGGAATTGGGCAGGCGAATGCTGTCATCAATTGCAATTCGCCTTCCGGCTTTTTGCAATCGATTGGAACGTTCAATACTGGCGACTTTGCAATTTTTGGTCCTGATTGCAATCACCTACAAAGCGCCACGCTAAGTTTGAATTTGACGTTGAATTCGCTAACGATTGGAACGGCCACGTTAAGCGCGCCGAATTCGGATAGCGTGTGGCAATTGACCGGAAGCGGCAACAACGTTTCGACGGCGTTCCATCTTAATCCGGGTACAGGCACGATAACGAGCGGGACAATTTCCGAATTTGTCGCGCAAACGACGAACGCGCAAGCGTTCGGTGGAAATTATGGTCGTATCTCTTTCGGTGCTGTTGGTTCCAGCAACGGCTTTGAAATGGGCGTGTTCGGAGAATTTGGCGGAACAACCGCGACGGGTTCGATGGGTCCATTCGTGATCCAGAACGCTGTAGAAAATCCGGCAGGCACTTTCACGTTAACGGAATTCTTGCGCGGTATCACTATCGCGGGCGGTAGTGAAGATACGAATTTAGGCGCGGTCAATATCGGAATTAACGCGACAACTTCGCAGAACTTGCTCGTTCTTAACGCCAAGGTGCCTTCTATTGCCGGAACGCTTGACAGTTCAGCTTTCCTTTTCGCTGGCAAAAGTTTTGATGGTGTAACCGCGCGGGCGGAATACTGGCGTCAAAAAGTCAACGTAACATCGCAGGCGGGCGCGTCACAGTTTGTATGGCATAACAATTTGAACGGCGCGGGATATACGCAGCGAATGGCTTTGACGGATGGCGGTGTTTTGAACGTTCAAACCGGCTATCAGATCAACGGGGTTGCAGCGGCCACGACGATAGGAACAACGTCGGCGCCTCTTGGCGGATCGGTTACGGCGCTTGCAGGATTGACGAGCGTTCAAACCGCCAATGTGACAGGTGGAACGGCGGCAAGTAGCGCGCTCGCGTTGCAATCGACGAGTGGCGTGGGCACGTCGGATAAAATCACCATGTCGATTGGCAATAATGGCGCGTCGCAAGTTTTGACGATCAGAAACAGCGATGCAACATGCGGCGTTGTCGGCTGTATTGTGATCGGGACAGGTTCTTCAAATCCGAATTATTTGACGCAAATCGCCGCGCCTTCCGGCGCCCATGCGCTTTTGCAATTCACGAACGCGACAACGGGTTACACTAACGCTGTTGGAACATATTTCGGTGTCTTGAATGGGGAAACGCAATTTCGAATTGCGAACCTATCGAATGAAGGAATTGAGTTTATCACGAACAACAATTTCGCGATGAAGCTTTATGCGTCGGGCGGAATTTCTCTCAATACGGCAGGCGGTCAGGTTGATCCCGGCGCGACGAATTTTTCGGCGGGCGGGTTCGTTCAAACTGGCGTTAGCACGGTTGCCGGTTTGCCGACGTGCAATGCTTCGACGAAAGGCGCGCGGCGTTTTGTGACGGATGCCAATTTGGCGACTTATCATTCGACGGCGGTGGGCGGTGGGACAAATCAGCTTGGCGTGACGTGCGACGGAACGAATTGGTATCTTTCCGCCAATGACAACTTCAAACCGGAGAAAATGGCATCATGAAAAAGTTTTCGCTCGCAATTCTGCTTTTCGTATCTCCCGCGTTCGCTCAACAGCAACCGCGCGCAATTGACCGAATATCATCAGCGTTGGGACAATGCATCGGCGCGGGAGAATTGCGTATCGATGAAATTGCAGATTTGAAAGGCGAAATCAAAAAGGATGAGGCTTTGATTGAAAGCCTGAAAGCTGATCTTGCGAAATTACAGCCGAAAAAATGAGCCATTCATTCGTAGGTTTCGGGCAAGTCGCCTATATCGGAATTCCCTACACGAACGCCATTAAACTGGCGGGCATCAAGGGGCAGGTTATTCCGCTCCAATTCAATTGGATTGCTTACGGTGCATCGTCACTAATTCCGAACATCAACGTTCTGGTGAATATGGACTTGCCGCAATGTCGCGCGCTTGACGTTTTGCGGAGTGTCTATATTGACAATCTCGGCAGCGACAATCCAATTTACGTTTTCTTTCCCGATACAGGTTGCACGGTTTCAGCAAAGCCAAATTCCGAAGGGTGGTATCCCGCTTATACCAACGCAAAGACAGTGTGGGTTGTCGGATTGGGTTTCGTCAGCGGAAA
>JAGWKM010000279.1 GCA_028865305.1 Patescibacteria group bacterium
TTCTTGGCGGCCTGTCTTTTCCTCGTCGGTTGCGGAAGCGGAGGCGCGGGTTCAGCCCCGTCGTGGAACGGTGCGCTCAACTCCTCCGGATACCCGGACGTCGCCGGGACTTACGCGATGGTTTTTTCTGCAAGCACAATGACCTGTAATAATGGAAATTCATCGCCCACTCCGGCTTTATCTGAAAACTGCACAATAAGCCAAAATGGAAATATTCTCACAGATTCGAGTTGTTCCGCGCCAATCGCCGCAGGAATAACCGTTCAATCGTCCTCCGCCCCCACGGGCGATATTGGGATAGATGGCGTGGCTATTTTAAACGGGTCGGAGGTATTAACCTCCTCTGCCGTAACGGGAAACATCTACGTGTCAAGCAACGCCACGTTTACATTTTCTTCAAACGGGGCGTCCGGCACAATTAAGGACGCCATAACCTATCCGAATTCCACCGCCTGCAACGCTACGATTAATTTCACGGCGACGAAAATGTAATTTGACATCCCGCCCGCCCCGTGCTTTAATTTAGGCGTTGATTTCGTCCGGCGCCCTAATAAGGGGCCGCAAATGTCATCTTCGCCCGATGAAACCGTGGGGCATTCGCACGGATTTTCCCATCTCAATATACAAACCTCGATAGAATCAAAAAACGAAAGAAAGCGGCTTATCCTTGAAGAAAAATCACAAATGGAAAGGTCTATCGCCTTCTACGAAATAATGTCCACTTTGAAACACGGCCTCACCCCCGCGTCCGCGAAGCTCCTTTACAAGCGGTACAAGCATCTGGTAAGCGAATGATAGACAAAGAAGCCCGCATGGTTACGACAACGCTAGTGCTTGTCGTAATCATCCTCGCGGCGGGGTTGGTTAATCTTAGCCACAAGACGTTTGTCTCAAAACTCGACACGGAAATGACCATAGCGAGCCTCAAGAACCGCTGGTGCCAGCTTAACGACGAGCTCCAATCGCTCAAAAAGGATAACGAAAGGCTCCGGCGCGACGTGAAGCGCATCAAGTCCGGGAAACGCGCGGAAAGCGAGGGGGCGGAATGAGCGAAAACGCGGTCATTCCCTTCACGTTCGTCCGCCTAAAGACGCTCGTTGACGGCGGGCTTCGCATAGAGGTTGACGTTCCCGAAATATATCAACCCCGCGCATTTGAGATTTTCAAAACGGGCGCGGACGGGGCTTTCGTAAGATTAAATGTGGGCGCGGCGAGCGGGCCGACAGGAAAAAACGGAACGTCTAGCATGGTGGAGGCTTGCGACGACCCGCGCCCCGTTAAAAAACGCCATGTTTCCGAGACGACGCTGAAGGCGTACGAACTTTGCAGGGACAAGGATTTTCAATC
>JAGWKM010000280.1 GCA_028865305.1 Patescibacteria group bacterium
TTCTTGGGAAGATCGCGTTTTGCAAAATCCATGATATTCCAATTCTAACAGAGGAATGACAAAAGGAAAAGCGGAACGCGCCAAAAAACTCCCGCAAGATCCGCGGATATCGCCTGAAAAGCCGTCTTTAATGCGAATTCTATCCCTTAGTCTTCTTCGGTTTCGCGGATCACTTCTTCTATAGAAACCATACCTTCAAGTGCTTTTATAATACCGTCCTGCCGCAGGGTAAGCATGCCCTGGTTTTTTGCTTCCTTGGTTATCTTTTGCGCGGTCGGATTGGAATTAATGACATCTTCAAGTGCCGCCGTCATCTGGAAAACCTCAAAAATGGCGCCCCTCCCCAAAATGCCGGTTCCTTTGCAAACTTCACATCCTTTTGCGCGGTAAATCTGATACGGTTCCTTGTATTTATTCCTTATTTCTTCCGGCAATTCCTGAAGCGTTTTCCGTATGACGTCCTGAAGATTCTGCGGCGCCGGTTCCGGCGCTTTGCAGTTATAGCAAAGCAAACCGACAAGCCGCTGGGAAATCATAAGATTCAGCGACACCGGAAGAAGGAACGGCTCCACCTTCATGTCAATGAGGCGCGGAATGACGCCGGCGGCATTATTGGTGTGCAGAGTCGAAAGGACAACGTGCCCCGTAAGCGCCGCCTGCACGGCAAGGCCCGCCGTCTCGCCATCGCGGATCTCGCCGACCATGACGACATCAGGATCCTGCCTCAATATCTCGCGCAAGCCCGACGCAAAATCATACCCTATTTCGGGCCGCACCTGCGACTGATTGACGCCCGCCACAAAATATTCGACGGGATCCTCCAGGCTTACGATATTAACGCTCTCGTTGTTTAACGTCTGAAGAATGGCATACAGCGTCGTTGTCTTACCGGATCCCGTCGGTCCCGTGATAAGAATCATACCGAACGGCTTTGCAAGCCCCGCTTTCATAATCTCAAGATTCCGGTAAAGAAACTGGAGATTTTCAAAACTTTTGAGCCCCGTCGTCGGATCAAGCACGCGGATGGCGACTTTTTCGCCGCGCGGCGTCGGAAACGTCGAAACACGAAAGTCAATGTCTTTGTTGAATATTTTCGCACGGAACCGCCCGTCCTGCGGAATCCTCGTCTCGTCGATTTTGAGGCTGGAAACAACCTTCACACGCGATACAATCGGCTGGGAAAGCTCAACGGGAAGCGACGCCGCCTGCTTTAAATTGCCGTCGATACGGAAACGGATACGCAAATCCTTTTCCTGCGGCTCAATATGAATATCCGAAGCGCGGCTCTGCACCGCTTCACGGAGCGTATCGGCGACAATCTTTATGACCGGCGCGTCTTCC
>JAGWKM010000281.1 GCA_028865305.1 Patescibacteria group bacterium
CTTTCGAAGACCAGATTGAAGCAAATGCGGAGCGGCAGTCGGCCGCACATGAGCGCTGGCTATCAATACACGGCGTACCTCGGTCCGACCAAATTGGATGATCAACGTACTGCGCATTTGTTCGCGTGGCGCGGACTCGAAGGATCCTCAGTAGCGGTGCCCGCGGACCCGACGGCCGGCGAATCGCGCAGCAAAATGGTTGCGTGCTTCGATTGCGGCGAACGTTGCGATTCGTCTGAAATGGTTGACCGCGACGGTGAAAAGATTTGCCAGGATTGCGCCGATGCCGAAACGCCGGCGGAGCGTGCTGCCGGGCGCATGTTTCGGGCCAAAAAGAAAAATGGCGAAGAAGAACGAATTTCACATGCCGAAATGCACACCAAGGTCAGCAAGGCCCTTGCGAAGGATCCGCGCTTCAAAACGAAGGACAATCAAGGTAACACACGCGCCGATTTTTACATTCAGGATATTCATCAAATCGTCGGGGATGGCGATGACGATGATTACCAAGCGATCGTTCGAAGTCCGGCATGGAGCGACGGCAGCAAGCTGCACGCCGTGGATTTTAGCTATGAAGATGGCGAGGTTGAACTGGGCGATGCGACCGAGGTTGAACCAAAGACCACCTTGGAAGCGGTTGACCGCGGGCTTTCCTCCGATGGTCGTCTTCTGCGTGGCGATCCAAAAAAGCCCTATGGAGACGTCTCCTATGCGGACCCAGGTTATCAGAAGGATAAAAAGAAGCGTTATCCAGTGAACACGGAGGAGCATGCCAAAGCCGCATGGTCTTACATCAACCAGAAGAAAAACGCCGACAAATACACCCCGGACCAGCTGGCCCATATCAAAGGCCGAATCAAAGCCGCGCTCAAACATTTTGGCGTGGAAGTTTCCGACGATTCACGTTCCGAAGTTGACTCTGAAAAACTTTTAAGAACAGCAAGTTCAACGCCCGATAAAAATTCAAATCAAAAAGTTATGCCAAAGACCGTCGCCGAACTCACTACCGAAGCTCCCGAGCTGGTGAAGGAAATCCGCTCCGAGACCGAACGGAATGTTCGGGCGGCCGTCACCGTTGAACTTAAGGACCGCGAAACCAAGATCGAGGAGCGCAACAAGGAAGTTCGCGCTTTGGCCAATGAAGCCGATAAGCAGCACGGCAGCCGGTGGACAGGCAAGCCCGGCGAGGTCCAGGTGGTAGGATCCCTAATCCGCAAGATCGAAGCTGAAATTTGCCAGCTTGACCTGACTCATGACGCGGCCGAATGCCGCCAGGATTTCAAGCGCAAGGTGGGCGAACTGATCGAAAATTCCCGTCCGGCAAAAAATGTGACCGAAGCC
>JAGWKM010000282.1 GCA_028865305.1 Patescibacteria group bacterium
GCCCGTTACTAATACGTTCACGTTATTCTCCTTCCGTTAGAAACAATAAATAGCTGTCTAAAGGATTCAGGAGCAAAAAGCGGGCAAAACGCACGCCCCACGAGAGCCGAAGGGCGAATTGATCGGCCGCACCGGCCGCTGCGCCAGCTGGCACGGGAACTGGAGCGGGCGGAGGAGGAAGGCGATTGCGGAGGCGGGGATGATGCAGGGTTGAGAATGAAATTTATTTGCATTCCCAAGCTGGAACTGAATTAGCGCCGTAATTTTGTCCGATGAGCAAGTTGCCGAATGCCGAGCACGCCGTTGTTGACCTCCGTAAAATACGGGATTATCTGCTCGATCCGACGCACGACAGAGGAAAGCATAAGGCTCGCGTCTTTCGCGCCGCGCTCGGCATCGGACGGGATGATGCCGAATGGCTGCGCCAGCAGCTTTTCAAGGCAGCAGCGTCCAACGAGGCAATATTGACGGGGCGTGATGTGTTTGGCTCTCGGTACCAACTCGATTTTACCCTCGTGGGACTCGACCGCGATGTCACCGTTCGGAGCGCCTGGATTATCCTGCAAGAAGAAACTTTCCCGCGATTCACCGGTTGTTACATTCTATAACGATGATTCAGAACCCATCCATATCGCTCCTCGATGTTGTGGCGCTGACCGTGCCGCTGCCAAAGAATAACCTGCTGGCGGGACAGGTGGGAACCATCGTGGAAGTGCTTGGGCACGATACCTACGAAGTCGAGTTCTCCGACGATGAGGGCAGAACCTACGCACAACTCCCGCTCACCCGCGACCAAATCCTGCCGCTGCATTTCTCGAATGCGCCGCACGAGAGCCGAAGGGTGAATTGAAATGAGCGACCTGACCTGCCGCTGGGCAAGCCGGTACGGGAACTGGAGCGCGCGAAGGCGATGTCCCTGCATCCTTCTGGCCCGCCAAACTTCCGCGGAGGCGGTTAGGAACGAAAGGAAAAGATGAAGCAGGCCGCCCGTTCATCCGGAAATTTCGTAATTTTGCCGTATGGCATGGTCGGGGGAATTCGACGGGTTCGATTGGGACGAGGGCAACTCGGATAAAAGCCGTCGCAAACACGGAGTAACCATCGAGGAATGCGAGCAGGTTTTTTCGAACATTCCATTGCTACTCCTGGACGACCTGAAGCATTCGAAGTTTGAAGAGCGGTTTATCGCGATGGGCAAAACCGATGCGGGAAAAATGCTGTTCGTCGTATTTACACCGAGGCAATCGAGGGTCCGCGTAATTTCCGCGCGGCCCATGGACCGGAAGGAACGCACGTTTTATGAAGAAAGCACTAAAGAAGATTCCGAAGTTTAAATCGGA
>JAGWKM010000061.1 GCA_028865305.1 Patescibacteria group bacterium
GGATGGCAAAACGCCGTCGCCGTACAACGTCGTGATTTTCGGCGGCCCGCACGGCGATCTCGCGTTGAACGAACACGCTGGCGCTATCATTGGCGAAACCGTCGCCAAGATGGCCGAGAGTTGCATTCTCGATTTGAGCCAGCTTGGCACGAAAGCCGCCGAACGCCGCTTCATGCTCGCGTTCCTGACGGCACTTTACAAAACCAAAGAGCGCGACGCAGACCCACTCCATACGGTTTTCGATGAGGCCGACATGTGGGCACCGCAGCGCCTTCTCGACAAAGTAGGCGAAGCCGCAAAGCTGCTTGGCATGATGGAAACGGTCGTGCGCCGTGGCCGCATCAAGGGTTTCATTCCGTGGCTAATAACGCAGCGACCAGCGGTTCTATCCAAGGACGTGCTATCGCAGATTGATGGCCTTGTGGCGTTCAAACTCACTTCATCACAAGACAGAGACGCGATTGGTGATTGGGTTGAGGGCCAGGCGGATAAAGCGCAATGGCGCGAAATTTGGGCGTCCTTACCGACGATGCAACGCGGAACCGGCGTTGTCTGGGTTCCCGGTCGCGGAATTTTGGAAACAGTCTCGTTTCCTGAAAAAAAGACGTTCGACTCATCGCGCACACCGAAGCGCGGCGAGAAGCGCAAGCACGCCGAGTTGAAGCCGCTCGATCTTGACAGGCTGAAAGAAAAACTCGCTTCGGTGCAGGCCGAGACCAAAGCCAATGACCCGGCGGCTTTGCGCCGGGAAATTGCCGATTTGAAGCGTCAGATTGCCACCACACCAAAATCTGTACCGAGTGGTATTGGCGAGCGCGAACACCAAGCCGCAATCGTTCAGGCTGGCAAAGATGGCGAGCAACGCGGTATTGCAGCAACCAAGGCGGCGCTGGTTGATGCGTTAAGTGCCTCCATCACTCAGGTGGTTGCAACACTGGAAGGACTACCGGCAAAATTTAGCGGCGGCACGGTTCCACAAAAATTTTTTCCGCCGACGACAGTTCTGCCGTCACCCATTCAACGACGTGCTGTGCAGCCCGTTCAGATTGTAACGGAAAAATCCAACGGCACAATGCCGCCGATTGTGCGAAAGATCATCGACGTAATCCACGGCGCATATCCTGTTGGGCTTACCTTTCCGGCAGCGGCGTCACGCGCTGGCGTCAGTCGGCGCTCTAGCGCCTACGATAAATACGAGCGATACATTCGCGACAGCGTGGAATTGAAAGAGGAAAACGGTCGCTTCCGTTCGACTGACGGATTCGCGCGTCCGGTTCAGCATTTGGATAATCCTATTGAAACTTGGGCGGCTCGCCTTCCGCCATCCTATGCGTCGATGTTGCGCGTTATAGCCGAAGCTGGCGGCCAGCTTGATCGTAGCGGTGTGGCGGAACGCGCACGCGTCAGCCCAACCTCAAGCGGTCTTAATACTGGTTTAGCAGAATTAAAATCTCTCGCTCTTGTAGTTGAGAAGGATGGATATTTTGATCTTGCCGAAGGTCTGAAATAGCCGTCACAGAATTTTACACTTGCAATCCCGTCACGGATTTGCCACCAATTGTAATTGCGCTCTGTAGCTCCGAGCGTATCGGCCAAGCCGGCGCGGCGGGGCACTACTCCCCCGTCCTGGCCGTGCCGCCTGTGCCACTATTTTGTGGGGGACTTTCTTTTGCCTTTACGCCAGCCAACCATGTTCGAACATCCGCTCAATGCGGATTTTGAACGGTGGTGGTCTGAGTGTTGGCGCAAGATCGGCAAGGGATACGCGAGAAAATCTTACATCATCGCGCGGCGCATAGCTGACGCGTCGCAGCTTTTGGAAGCGGCCATAAAGTTTAGACATCTTCTAAAAGAACGCGACACGCCGACAAAGTTTCAACCTCATCCGTCAACATGGCTCAATGGCGAGCGATGGCTTGATGACGATGAGCGAATACAAATCACCGAAACCAGAATTTACGGGCAAGACAAGGCGACATGGCGCGGCCAGATGCGTATGTGGCGCGACGGTTTAATGCCTTGGCATAGCCCTGGTAATCCGCCCGGCAGCGGCGGCTACGTTGGTCCTGTCGATCTTATGACGGCCGACGAACTCGAATCGGAGCGCAAGCAACGGTCGGGTATGTGTGGGGTTAACCGCTCACATGCTGCAAAAGAAAACCGCCCAAGGAACTTGTCCAAGGGCGGTTTGTCGTCTGTCGGCCCCGAAGCTGGGGCAGCCGACCAATGACCAGCCTTACTAAGCGTTCAGTACGCAAATGCTATATGGCATTAAAGCTGGTCATTGTCAATGTCCAGGTTCTCAGCGTTAGCCGCTTCCGTAGAACCATTCTAAATAAGAATGTTCGTCTGAAAAGTGGTTGTGCCGGCGCGAACCTCACCACTAAGTCGTGGGCTCCCGAGCGCCGTTTTTGCTTAGGAACAGGAGCGAACGGGTAACTTGGCCATCTGACCCCCGATGCTGGCTAAGACGCCAGAGGGGAGCGCGGTAAGGTCCGCGATACCAAAATCAGCCAAGCTATACCGGCCCATCTGTTCCCCTTCAAGGTAACTCCCGAAAGTCTAGGGAGGGGAGGAAAAGCGGGAGGCGGGGTGTAAGTTATAGATTAGAATTATTCTAAAATCACCATTCTAACTCACTTTCCCAATACAGCCACGATCCAAAATCTTCGCGCAAATCGTTCGGCAGAAATTCAAGACCAGATTTCAGCAGTTCTAATGTAGACGGCCGACGTGGGCGGCGGCGACCGCGCCGAAGTGATCCGCCATTTGGTCGTGATGGGTTTGCAGCATTACGTTGACCGCAAGCGAATCGGTCGGGGCGAGCCGCCTACCGCTCCCGCCGAATCTCCCAAACCTTGAACTGTCCTGGCCCCTGATTGGCAACGACCACGCCGTTCTCACGTTGGGTGCGGAGCGCTACACCGACGCGCTTGGTCATCAGCCGGAGCAGTTTCTGGTCGCGCTTGTCGAGCGCACGTGAGATCAGCATTTCGAGCGCTATGTCGCGCGAGGTCATCGGCTCCGTCGCCATCCGTAGGATGCTCAAGACCAATCGCGACATTTCCCCGCGATGCGTCCAATCCTTCGGCGGCCGGAACCGAAATGGATTACGCCGCCATCCTGACCCGCGTGCTTCGAGGCTACGAACAGCAGTTTAGGTGAGACTGCTACATAATTCCGCTTATTCGCCCATAGTTTGTAAGACTTGTCAAACCAAAAACACCATGATAGACTTTTATCATGCCTCGACAGTCTCATCCTAAGCGCCATCACTATCCAGTCGCGCCTTTTATCTCGCCACTAGTCATAAGATTTTTTGAGATAATGAAGACCGAAGGCATAGCTCTTACAGACTGCGCCGAAAGGTCCGATCTCAGCGTGGCGTGCGTTGTAAAATGGAAACGTCGGCATAGCCCTACTCTTTCAAAGTTTGAGAGAGTGTTAAAAACTGTTGGGTACGAGTTAGCTATTGTGAAAATCAAAGATGGAGGGAAATGATGCTGGGCGATTTGATTGGTGGTTTCACGCGCGAAGATTTTTCGTCGTTCATACTTAAAGATGGAACGTGGAAGGGAAAAACTAAAATCATCGCGCGTGATGTAATGTATGGCACCGTCGGGTTGTTCGTTCTCGATGTGTCATGGCGAATCATGGACGTAGCGATTGACTTCGTTTGCAATCATATCTGGTGGCTGCATTGGCTTGGGGATAACTGAGCGATGACGGTGCATCTGACACAAGAAATTTTCGATGACATTACGAAACTTGTTTGCCCATATTGCAAGTCAGGGCATGAACCGACACGGCGCGCGGATACGTTGGAGTGGACGCATACGATTACACATCCAATGGCGAACGCAAAAGGAGTGACACACACGATTTGCTGGGCTACCGGATTGCGTAACTCGGATTATGCACCGTCGAAAATATCGGAGAAAAAATGACGCCTCGCGAGCAAGCAATTTCCTTTTTCAACCAAGCCGTGTCGGTGCAAGAACCCGAGAAACAGCTTTCGTACAAATTTCTCGTTTCTGCTGCTGATGCCGATCCGACGCTGAATAATTCCTGGTACGGCATTGCCAATGCCAACGCCGATATGGGACTGCGTGAATCTTCCATCGCGTGCTATCGCCGCTATCTCGAACTCAATCCGAGCGATGGCAAAGGCTGGACGAATTTCGGTCACATGCTTTACCACACGGGGAGAATTGATGAAGCCGAAGCGGCGTGCGTTCGAGCCATAAAGATCGACGACAAACTGGCAAACGCATGGATGAATTTGTCTCTGGTGCAATCCGTACAATGCAAAGTTGATGAGTCGCTCCGCAGCGCGAAGCGCGGTTATGAACTAGAACCAAATCCTCTCACCGAAATGGCTTTGGCATTCGCGTATCTTCACGCGCGTCAGTTTGAAAAAGGCTTCAAACATTTTGAGGCCAAGATACCGTATAAAATTCCACAATATCTGTCGTTCCCATGGCCGCGATGGCAGGGAGAAGAAATCAGCGATAAAATCCTCTACGTCGTTTCCGATCAGGGGTTGGGCGATACACTGTGTTTCTTGCGGTTTCTGCCGGCCGTCTCGCGGCGGTGTGCAAAAATTATTCTCCATGCACAGCCAGAATTGATGCGAATGGCCGCCTTGATGTTGATGGATTGCAGCAACATCGAAATCGTACCGCTCAACGCACCATTGCCGGTTGCTGATTTGTGGGTTGCGATCACGTCGCTTCCTGTCGCGCTTGGCCTCTCAAACGATGAAATCGAACACACACAACAATTGCCAATTTCCATCGAAACATCACTTGCTCCGTGGAAGGCACCAGAACGGAAACTGCACGTTGGTATTTATTGGGCCGGAAATTCCGGTAACGATATTGACCGCTGGCGCTCGACAACGGTTGAGAATTTCCTTGAACTGTGCCGCGTGCCGAATGTGCAACTTTACAGCTTACAAGTCGGATCACATTCGCAAGACGTTCACGCCAGCGGTAGCGCAGCCGTTGTAAAGGATTTAACGCCGTGGATAAGGGATGTGTACGACACGGCGACAATTCTCAAAAATCTTGACCTCGTAATTTCAATCGAGAGTTTTTTGCCGCACCTCTGCGCGACCGTTGGCAAGGAATGTTGGATCGCCTACGCCCGCAATGGGGGGGATTACCGAATCGGACGGCATGGGCAAAGAACAATTTGGCATCCGACTGCGCGCGTTTTCTATCAGGATGAAATTGCGTCTTGGAATACTGTGTTCGGTAACATCGTTACCGCGCTACGCGAGAAAACCGCATGACTGAAATTCTCTCAGCCGACGAAGCAGCGTGCTTGATGATTTTGGAAAAAAAAGGTGAAGCGTTGCTGCCCATTGGAAAATATGGACCTCTGCTTGAGAGACTTTACGTTCGTGGTTTCGTCGGACGCCGGCAAACGCCGACCGGCGTTGTTGATTACGTCATGGCGCGCGGCGGCGAAAAGGCAATTGAGGATTATCGCCACGCCGAAGCTGTCGAATTGATCGAGACGAATAACGCGCTTGTCAAGGCGCGCGGCCTCAATGACGACATGCATGCGGTAATTCATAGAATGGCGATTCAACTTTCCGACATAGCCATTGCGTCGTCGAAAATGACGGGCGATGGCCCGGCAGAGGCCGCTCATAAATGGTCCGAAGTGATGCTGAAAGAAACGCTAAGGATCATCGCCAATGGCGGTTGAATGGCGTTCCGTGTTCAGCAGCCATGTTGATCAAGTCGGTTACGACGCGCAGACGGGGAGTTATCTGGTGCGGTGGAAAAAGGGAAAAACGTCTGTCTATTCCGGCGTGCCACCAGAACTTGCGAAGCAAGTCTCAAACGCACCAAGCGTCGGGTCCGCAATCCACGAATTTATAAAACCGAATTATCAGCACTCGTATCTCGGCGGAAAATCAACATGAATATTTGTCTCATCGGTGGTTGCGGCTACATCGGCTCAAGGCTTTTCCAACATCTATCTCGGCATCATCGCGTTTCGTCGTTTGATCTTGAGTTGCGAGGGAATCCAGGACGAATCAGAAATGTCCGAAGTGATTACCGAAACCTGAAATATTTTCGACAATTCGACGCGGTAATTTTGCTTGCTGGTCATTCCAGTGTTGGTGCGTGTGAGCGTGACCATTACGGCGCAATGTCGAATAATCTCTTTGGACCGATTGAACTAGCACAAAAACTTGGGCGGCAAGTTTTCATCTACGCATCATCGGCCAGCGTCTATTCGTCGTCGGACGGCAAACGTGAAAATGTCTACGATTTCACCAAGGCGGCGTGCGATGAGGCGATGCGGCTAATTCACCCCTCACATTACGCGCTGCGCTTCGGAACAGTTTGTGGACCATCACCGAACATGCGGTTGGATTTGATGCTGAACGCAATGGTGCATGGGGCGATTATCAAGAATAGCATCACTATGCAGAACCCGGACATCAAGCGCCCGCTTCTCGGCATGGACGACTTGTGCGCGGTCGTCGATAGGTGCTTGCTACGCGAACCGCCTTACGGCCAACAAAATCTGT
>JAGWKM010000283.1 GCA_028865305.1 Patescibacteria group bacterium
AAACGGCTTGACCCGTTCTTCGCGGGCACGAGTGTTCCTCCAGGTACGGATCGATTCGAAGAGCGGCAGATCCTGCTCCGGCACGTGCGGCTTGTACGCTTCGACGGGCTTGCGGGCCTCTGCACGCTTATCCGCCCGTTCGGCAGGCGCCATCGCGGCTGCGGTGCCACCGTGAGGATGCTTTTTAATCATCGGTGACGGACGGCCCTGCCGATTCGCCGCGCCTTGCGCCTCCGTTTCCCGCTCCTGATAGGCAATAAAAATGTTCCATACGCCGAGAACAACGGGCGCACCGTCGGAACCGGGCAGCGACGCGCCAGGAGTGAACTTCGCTTCCCAGTAGCGAATTTGTTTTCCGGCGAGGAAGCCATTCAACGCGTCTTCATCGGCCGAGTTTTGAAGCTGGAAGGTCTTGACGCGAACGTCACTCTCGGAAATATTTGTGCGGCTCATGGTTTTGCTTTCTAAATAATCGCAATGGAGAAACGGCGCTCGGCTTGCAATCGCTCCCTTCGACCATAATTTTGCGTGCCCGGTGAACGATCGGTTACCCACCCAACTTCTGCACGCCAAGCCGGTGTAGAGTCCCTTTTTTCGCCTCGCGGCGCCGAAAGAGGAATGTCAGTGCCACGCCGGTAAAAAATCCACCGATGTGTGCCATGTAGGCAACGCCGCCCTGAACCGTGGCTGCATGGTGAAATTCGGAAGTCCATCCGCTCACGAGTTGTGTGACGATCCACAGTCCCAGGATTACCCACGCGCTCACCACCATCGTAAATGGAAAGATGATGAGTATCCGCACCCGGTTCTTCGGGAACAGAATGAGATACGCCGCGAGGACGCCCGCGATTGCGCCGGAGGCTCCCAGGCTTGGAACCGTCGAGGTGGGATCGGCAAACGTTTGCGCAAGCATCGCCACGACGCCGCATCCGAAATAAAAAATAATGTACTTTATCTTGCCGAGATTATCCTCCACGTTATCACCGAAGATATAGAGGTAGAGCATGTTCCCAAAAATGTGCGCGATGCCACCGTGCAGGAACATGGAACTGAAAATATTGAAGATGCCCTGCCGCCCCGCAAAAAATTCGGCCGGAATCAGCGAATATTTGATGACGAATTGATTTCCGTAGACAAGTTCCAGAATAAAGACGAAGACATTCGCAAGAATGAGAACCGTGGTGACGGCGGGATAGGAAACCCGTTGGGTGTTATCGTCGCCAATCGGAAGTAGCATGATGGCAATTAAGAGTTAAGAATAAAATGCGATCCGGGACGACGAATTTCGAAGTATACGCATCATTCTTAATTCATTAACGCTCAATTCTTAACTCTT
>JAGWKM010000284.1 GCA_028865305.1 Patescibacteria group bacterium
ACGAGCGCGACGGCGTAAGCTGGGTGACGTTGGCGGACCCTAGAATGTTTGCGGCTTCTAGTGGGTGTGGCATGTCATATCCATGTTTTGATGGGGTAGTGGCGCATATCGTCGCCGCCGTCCTCTAGATACAAATCAAGCTCGTCTTGTAGGGCTTCCATTTCGAGCCGGACTTGTTCGGCGTTTTCTTTCTGGTCATCGCCTTCGGCTTCGAAGGCGGCAAGCTCAATCTGCATCTTGTCCAAATCGTGTTGTGCGCGTGCCGCGCTTTCTGGGCTGGATAGATAGCGGCGGCTCATACCGGAAGCCCCAAACACTGAGCGATGAAACGCGCTTTGCGGTTCTGATCCTTCACTTCCTTGGTACACGCTTCGACGGTCTGCGTTGCTTCTTCCAGCTTCCGCACCGTGTCTTTAACGAGGCGTTCCCAATCGGCGTATAGATCGCTCATACGGCTTCGTCCATATTGTGCCGTTCAACCCAATGTTTAACGGCTTCAAGTGAACCATACGAACCGCTGGGCGCGTAGTTGTAAAACCAAGACACCCAATCCCAAATGTGATGTTTATTGGTGCTGTCGGCGTGACCGCAAGCGCGGTATAGATCACCTTCCAAAATTGCCAACATAAACGATCCCGGATGAATACCGCGCTCGAAATATAGGCGCAATCCATCGGCCATATAACCGACAGGCACCAAATCGTAACGGATTGGTTTGCCATTGACCAAAATTTCGCCGCTCATGCTGGCACGTCCTGAAATGAGATTGCCTTCGGCGCGTTAGTGGAGTTCCAGCCGTACCGGCGCATGAATTCGTCCAGCGTCGGCGCAAGCGAATTGCCTTCTGTCGCATTCTGCCCGTAAGAGCCTTGCGAAAGTTTGTAAGTGACTTTCACCTCACCTTCTTGGACGCGGCCAGTCACTTCAATGTCCAAACGAAATTCGGAACCGACATTCGCGTCAGCCAACCGCTGACGCAGCCTTTTGATTTCGCGCTTTAGCGCTCCCTCAAACGAAACAATCGCAACCATCTGCTCGTCCATGTCGCCCTCCATGTTCGGCAACGCTAATCGTCTAAAACGAACTTGTCAAGAACGCCGTTCTATGCTATCGGTTCAATCATGCTGACCAAACGCCAGCGCGACCTTTTGCGATACGTCGCGGATTTTGAGAAACGACAGGGCTTCTGCCCTACCTACGAAATGATGGCGCGTGGCATTGGTCTAAAGTCAAAATCCGGCGCTCACAGGTTGGTGACAGGACTTGAGCGACGCGGGTTTTTGCGTCGCATTCCACGTGCAAACCAATCAATCGAGATTTTGAGACAGCCATGA
>JAGWKM010000285.1 GCA_028865305.1 Patescibacteria group bacterium
GAGTCAAAGAGGCTCCATTCAGATTTTTTCTCGAAAACTCCTGTGCAATATTAACGATTTATCAGTTTTTTTGTCGAGTTGGCACAAACTACCCACTTTCTTGCACTATATATAAGTGAGGGGACCAGGTGTTCCTCGCCGCCTTTCCAAGAAATACCTTCTAATTCATGCCCGTCCGATCGCTGGGAAATTTCTTACCTCAAATGGAGGGCTAATGGAGACTCTTTCCAAGTCTAACAAAGGCAAATCGCGGAGGCTTCGGTTGACCGCGCGCGATGAAGCCGTTCTTTGCTACATCGGTGAAAATGGGTTTTCTCCCATTCAAGACATTGGGATCCAATTTTGGGGAGAACGCCGAAATCGGCACGAGCACAGACGCCTGAACCAGCTGCATCGGGCGGGGTATCTCGAAAAACTTTTCGGAGACTGTGGTGCGTTGTTGGGCTGTAAGGAGCGCTCATAAAGGGAACCACTTTTCTCGTTTTATCGGGGCCCGGGCCCGACGTAAAAAAGTTTCATCCAATCCATACCAACCCTTGCCATCCACGGCAGTTTGATCGAGTTCGAAGTATTGGTAGCTACGGCTCTTCGAGCCCGACGCTACGGCCACGGGGAACAGAAAAGGCACACGGCCAAAGCGTGTACGAGGATCGGGAAGATCGTTCCGTCGCTCGGGTTGATACCTACCGGAATCGCTTCATTGAGCGTACCAAAGCTATTGTCCGCGTAAGGTTTCTGTCCTCCCGGTCATACAAGGCCGTGCAGCGCTCACAAACTGTAGCTTCGCGACGGAGGGATCGCTATCGAGGGAAGTGCTCGCAGAACAATTTCAATCAAAAATGCTTTGTCTCTCTGTCGATGAGACGTGTCGAGGTATGCCTTCACACCCTAAAGCGGGCCCTCCGACGCCGCCAATTGCGGGCCCCGGGCCCCACTAAACCGCGAAAAACGGGCTCCTTTGAAACCGCTCCTTACATGTAAATCCGAGGAAGTCGAAAGTTTCGGGTTTTCCCCGCCCTCGTTTTCGTCGATTGTTGACCGCGAACGGTCCAAACTCGATGAGACGAGTTTTCTCGGGACTCAGGTCCAAGTTAAACTTCCGAAATCGCTCTCGGAGTTCGGAGAGAAAGCGTTTTGCTTCCCACTCGTATTGGAATCCGACAACGAAATCGTCAGCCCATCTCACGACGATAATTTCGCCACGAGCTTGTGTGCGACGCCATTGTTGGAACCAGAGGTCGAAAACGTAGTGAAGGTAGATATTGGCCAACAAGGGAGAAGCACTTCCCCCTTGCGGCGTTCCCTCTTCACTCGCTCTCCAC
>JAGWKM010000062.1 GCA_028865305.1 Patescibacteria group bacterium
GAACCCCCGATTTCGCCCGAATGATGGGCGGGGGGAGGCGACTGGCCCACGACACGGGTAGCCAAGCTGTACCGACTGAACTGTTCCGGCCTTCCGTTAACTCCCAAGATTTCGGGGAGGGGAGGTCACGAAAGGGAAAATTGTAAGGTTTAAGTTAGAAAGGTTCTAATATGAGAATATGTAAAAACGGCCATCGTGCAAAACGTGATTCTCGCGGAGAATGCACCACATGTATTCGTGAACGCCGCATGAGAAACGGGTATTATGCGACGCATAAGGTTGACCAACTTTCTAAGCCAAAACATCACCCGGCAATTTTACCGGTCGCAGATTTTGGATTCATACGACCACTGACTAAAGCGGAACTCATGAGAAGGAGGTAGAAATGTTTGACGGACTCATTGGTGGATTTACGCGCGAAGAATTATCATCGTTCATTCCGAGAGATGGAACTTGGAAACAAAAAACGAAAATCATCATTCGCGATATCGTTTATGGCACAATCGGATTGTTCGTTCTTGATGTGTCATGGCGGCTCATGGACTTGTTTATTGATTTCGTCTGCGATCATATCCACTGGCTGCATTGGCTGAGCGATAGCACCACATGACCTATGGAAAACCTTGGACTGAGGAACAAACTAAGTTTCTAACCGAACATTATTTGAAATCTGATCGCGCGATGCTCGTGCAGGTGCTTCAACGAAAACCTTTAGCCATTAAACAGAAAGCATATCGGCTTGGAATTTTACCGCAAAAAGTTGTGACGCCACCGCGTAAAATTCTTGGAACCGATCCGCTCATTGATCGGCTTCGTAGGGAACGGCACAGATTGAAATGGTCACTGGCTTATCTTGCATCGAAAACGGGTTATGCAAAATCCTCTCTATCGCATTGGGAATACGGGCACGCGCAACCGAGAATTAAAGTTGTGCGAGATTGGGCACAAGCTCTTGGCCTAGAAATTGGAGTCGTCGAAATTTCGACGATCATGGTTCCATTGAAACGCAAAATGGTAGGAGTCAGGGCGTGACGCTAAGAATTTTTACGCTGGTGCACGGCGAGCCGTACATAACGTGGATGAAAAACGGACTGGTGAAATCTCTCACTTGGCCGACAAACCACGCGGCGATTAGAAACGCCGAATGGCACATCTACACGACCGAGGAAGATCGCGAGCGCGTGATAGAAATTGCGCGCGCCGTGGATATTCCGATCAAGGTCAATATCATCGCAGCGGAATGGTCCGGTGCACTTTTGGCAAACACCATTCGCCATTGTCTCATGGACGCGGCGGTGTGCAGCGATTCGATTTTGGTGTGTCCGCCTGATACAATTTTCGGCGATCAAAGCATTGAAACACTCGTCGCATTAGCGCGCGAGCCACATTTGGTCATTAGTGCGGCGCCGGTTCGCGTCAATCAGGAATTCATGGAAGAATTTTCCGGTCAGCGGATGCCCAATCAAGAACTGGTGTCGATGGCTTGGAAATATCTTCATCAAACGTGGCGCGATGCCAACATTCAATTAGCGCATACAAACTCATTTGCTGGCGGCGTATCGTGGAAAAAAATTGGTCACGGTCTTTACGCGGTCACGCATTTGTTGCCGACGCCGTTTCATATCACGCCGATGCCATCGGATGCCGAGTGGTTCCGATTGTATGGAACGCCGGGCGCGATTGATCATATCTGGCCGTCAAAGCTCGTCGATGAAGGACGCCAGCGTTTTATCGCATCATCGGATGCCGCGTTCATGGTGGAAATCACGATGAAGGATAAAAATATTCCGCCGCTTTATCCTACCGATCCACACAACCCGACGAATTACATCGGCCAGGGAAAACACAACCACGTCAATCGCAACACAGTCTGCATTTTCCGGGCCGCCTGATGTTTATCTGTCCGACATGGCGACGGCCGCAAAAGCTTCGCCGTCTTTTGGAAGCAATGCGCGAAACCGAAACGACCGCTCCAGGACTCATCATCATCAACGGTCCTGATTGCCTCGAAGAATATAAATCCGTCATCGAATTGCGCCCGTCGAATTGGGAATGGATAAGTTTAGAAACCAATGTTGGATGGGTGCGGGCACTCAATGCGGCGATAGCTATACGACCACAAAAAGAATGGTACGCCGTCATCAATGACGATCATGTTCCGATAACGAAAAATTGGGACGCGCTGATGTTGAAACTTATCGGGCCGTGGAATCTCGTGACGTGTCTCGATAACAGCCGCGAGGTTCAATGGCGCGCGAGCGGACCGCTTATTGCCGGAGGTGAATTACTCCGCACTTGCGGATTTTTCATGCCGCCGTGCAACTGGCATATTTGCGGCGACGATTGGTGGCAGCTTGTCGGTCGGGCGTTCTCGCTATGGCGAGTTGCGGCCAACGTCCGCGTCGATCAACCTGACAGCGCGATCTTCGCAATGGACAATGCGGCCGATGCGAAACCCGATGAAACACACGAATCAAGTTACGGCGACTTCTGGACGCAAGTCGGTTTGTATCATCGCTGGCTAGCCGAACAGGGCGGCGATATAATGGAAAAACTGCGCGTCGTTCTGCAAGCAAACGGTGAACTCAAGGAACGGCAAGAGGGAAGATTTGTAATTGTGAAATGAAATTCGATCTTGCCAAGTTTTATCGTTTCTGTTCCGAGCTTCGCGTTGACGCGAAAGAGGTTGGCGTTATTCCGCTGTCTAATCTTCTCGGAACGCAAAAATATGTAATGGATGAAATTGCCAAAGGATTAGAAAACGACATTCACTACTTCGTCACCCTCAAAGGTCGCCAGCTTGGCATAACGACGATTAGTCTCGCGCTCGATCTTTATTGGCTGTTCACGCATAGCGGCCTGCAAGCTACGATGGTGACGGACACCGAAGAAAACAAAGAAATGTTCCGTTCGACACTTGGCATGTATGTCGAAGGGTTGCCGAAGCAATGGAAGATTCCGATTGTGCCGCCAAACAATCGGAATTTGATGACGCTCAAAAATCGGTCGCGGTTTTTTTATCAAGTTGCCGGTGTTCGGTCTAAGGGAACACTGGGGCGAGGCAAAGCCATAACGTATCTGCACGGTACTGAAACATCATCTTGGGGAGATGAAGAAGGCTTAGCTTCTTTGCTCGCGTCGCTGGCCGAAACAAATCCAAATCGATTCTACCATTTTGAATCGACGGCGCGCGGCTTCAATATGTTTCACGATATGTACATGACGGCGAAGAAAGCGCGAACGCAATGCGCGATCTTTTGCGGCTGGTGGCGGAATGAGGCTTACGCCTGTCCGGATGATTCCGATGTTTTCCGCGTGTATTGGGATGGACGCATAGCGCCCGAGGAACGCGAATGGACGCGCGACATAAAACAACTTTATGATTTCACCATCACGCCCAATCAACTCGCGTGGTGGCGTTGGAAAATGGCGGAAGTCATTCAAGACGACGCTTTGATGTATCAGGAATTTCCGCCGACCGAAGATTACGCCTTCATCATGTCGGGCAGTGCGTTTTTTAGCATATCGCGTTGCACGGACATGATGCGCTACGCGCGCGATCAACAAGCAAAATATTATCGCTACGTCATGTCTGATAATTTTCATCAGACGGAAGTCATCGAGACCAACGACAAGTTAGCCACACTCACGGTTTGGGAGGAACCACACGACAGCGCGTATTACGTCATCGGCGCCGACCCGGCGTATGGTTCAAGCGACTGGGCCGATAGGTTTGCGCTGCAAGTTTTCCGTTGCTACGCCGACGGGCTTGAACAAGTCGCAGAATTTGTCACACCAGAAATGACGACATATCAATTCGCATGGGTCATCGCCCATCTGGCGGGCGCGTACAAAAATTCTACGCTCAATCTCGAAGTCAACGGTCCAGGGCAGGCGGTCATCAACGAATTGAAAAATCTTCGCCGTCAGGCCGCAAGTTTGGGTGGCGATGTCGGACGCGGCCTGATGAATGTTTTCGGTTCGATGAAACAATACATTTGGCGCAAGAACGATAATCTCTCGGGCATTTCATCAAGCATCGGCTGGCTGACGACGGCATCAACCAAGGAACGGATGCTGGCGTACTTCAAAGATTCTTTCGAGCGTGGTAATTTGGCGATCCGCTCCACCGATTTGTTGGACGAAATGAAATCCATTCGGCGTCAGAAAGGCGATATTGCCGCCGAAGGGCGCAAGAAGGACGATCTTGTTATTTCGACGGCCTTAGCCTGCGCCGCCTACGCCGAGCAGGTCCAACCGATCCTGCTTGCCGCCAAGATCACCCGCAAAGTTTCCGAGGTACAAGAAACCTTTACACCCGAGCAAATCATCGGCCAAAGAACCGTGTCGAACTATTTACGAAAGATTGGTATATATGGGGCGCAGACGCGCTAGGAGCTAGACTTTGGCCAATATCATCCACCAGAAAACGAAAAACATCGACAAGACGCTTAAGAAACTCGCCAAGGACTTCAAGCGCAGCGATATCAAATCGGTTCGCCGTGGTGAGGCGCAGCCATCGGAACAACGCGGCAGCGGTGTCATTTGGGCTGATCCGAAAACCATGGGCGGCGTCAAGATTGCTCCGCCGATTGCCGGTGAACCTATCGGCATCAATCCACACAATGTAGGCAATCTAAGTGGTCCGCGTATTGGCAGTTACATTGCAGACCATCAGAATTTGAAAATTAGAAAATGAAGATACCGACCAACCTAGAAGAACGGGAGAATTTCTACCAAGACCTCACACAGAAATGCCTTGTCTCAAAAGAGGACCGAAAACAGGATTACGACTCATGGCGGTCCTGGTATCTCTTCGGCAATGGCCCTGACGACCCGCCAGCACACTTCAACAAAATTTATCCACACGTCGATCAACTAATTTCGTTTCTCTATTCGCAAGAGACGACGCGGTTTTCCGTTGTGCCTGGGGCGTCAGTCGATCCGAGAGAATTCTCTAAAATTCCGGCGCTGACGCAAGCCATCAACGACAAATGGCACGATAGCAACACCGACACGACATTCGGTCTGGCTCTTACGTGGTCGATGGCTTACGCCTCGACGTTCATCAAACTCATTGTGATGAACGGGCAAGTTTATCCATATGTGATTGAGCCGAAATTTATCGGCGTGTTGCGCGAAGATTCTCCTGGCACGGACAAGCAAGATGCTTTCGTTCATATTTACTACATCACCAAATCGGAATTGTACCGGCGTATTTATGCCCATCCTAAACGCGATAAAATCTTAGAACGCATCAATGCAATGGAGCATCCGGTATCCGACGTGCCGGAAGCTGTAGACCGCATTGTGATGTCGCAAACGACACCGCAGATGATGGGAAACGTCAATCTCGATCTCTACGGTTACAATCGCATGCGCGCCAAAGTCGGCGAAGAAACTATCGAAATGCGAGAATTGTACGTTTGGAATGATGACACAGACGATTATCAGGTTGTGACGACGGCTGACCCGGACGTGGTGATCTACGATAGGGAAAACGAAAAGCTTTTTCTCAAGGGCGAATCCCCAATCATTCAAGTATGTCCCAATCCGATGCCGGATTATTTTTGGGGCATGAGCGAGGTGCAACGTCTCGTTTCGTTGCAGCAACTTCGCAACAACCGCATGGCCGAAATTCTTGAGTTGCTCAAGAGACAGGTCAACCCGCCAAAAGCTCTGTATGGTTTTACCGGAATCTTCGACGAAAAGAATTTCGCGCTTAATCGAGAGGGCGGATTGCTTGCATCGGACATGCCGAACGCAAAAGCCGACGTACTTGCGCCGCAAATGCCGGAAGATTTGTGGCGTGAGATTCAGGAAATCGACAACATGTTTTCCGAAGCGTCAGGAATAACGCCAATAGCCGCCGGTCGCGGTGAGCAGGGTGTTAGATCGGCTGGTCATGCTTCGCAGCTCGCAAGGCTAGGATCGTCACGCGCGAAAAAACGCGCCCTCATCGTCGAAGATAATCTTGAGCGTATCGCGACGCTCTATCTGAAAGTTATCAAAGAGCGAGACAGAACGCATTACACAGATACGGAAGGAAATAAATTCATCGCCGAACAGTTCACCAATGATTTTACCGTCAAAGTTGACGCTCACTCGAACAGCCCGATCTTCGTGGAAAATACGCAGGCGCTCGCGTTCGCGCTTTACAAAGCCCAAGCCATCGACAAAGAAATGCTCGTCCGCATCTTGCAGCCGCCTATGGAGCAGATGATTTTGGACAAACTCAAACATCTTCCTCCGGCGCAGCAGATGGCTCCCGTCGAACATAAAAAAGAAAAACATGGTGGAGACGGTTTGAAAGCAATCGAAGGAGGCAAGAGTGGCTAAACAAGGTGGAATGTTGATTGGCGGTGATCAACCGCGCGTTTCAACAAAGCAGTTGGAACGAACCGCCAATAGTGGTACAGGGAATACTTATCGTATGCCGTCTATCAGGAAGATCGGCGGCAGGAACGGTGGCCGCCGACAAACGCGGTC
>JAGWKM010000286.1 GCA_028865305.1 Patescibacteria group bacterium
AGGCGCCGGCGCGGCTGTCACATTTGCAATGATGCTCGCCCCGACGGCGAGAACGATGCCGATGGCGAGCGACAGGAGTGCCTTAACGAGGATGGTCACCACGGTAGTATACCGTCCGCCGCTTTTAAAAGCAGCGTATTCTTGCTAGAGTTTTCACACTGCGAGGTGAGAATCTTTCCTTGCACAAATAGCGGGCGTGGTTTAGTGGCAAAATGACTGCCTTCCAAGCAGTAGTCGGGGGTTCGATTCCCCCCGCCCGCACCATAAAGGAATTTGCAAATTCCTTTATGGTGCAGGACAATTGAGTTAGCTCGAACGGTTTTCAGCCCACCCTCGAACGCGGCGGAGCCGCACTGATAAAGATCGCCAAAGAATCCGTTCCTAACATCGGCTCGAACCATATTTTGTGGGAAAAGGAAAATTTTAATCATTGGAAATTCTAAATTATGAAAAGAAACTTGCGATTTTATGCGATTATCGGGATTGCTTTCCTTGTTTCTATAGCCGGATATTTTGCGTTTGTTAATCACAACAGGAAACTTTCGGAAGGTGCACTCGCCGCGTACGAGGCAAAACTCGCAGCTTGCAAAGCGTACCCCAATAATTCGACGCAGGACGTTATCACCACTTCTCGGCTCACCATTTATCTTCCGAAAGAAGTTTATCCCGCTCAAAGCAATTTGCTCACATTCACGACTGCGAGCGGCACGGCAACGGCAGGTTGGATTTCCAACGCCGGGCCTGCCGGGCAATCGTACGGCGCAACCACGAATTGCTGGGCGTACTACTACGACTTCGAGGGCGAAGGAGAAGTTGATCTGGTCGCCACCAGCTCTGTCGCGGGCGTACCCGACTACCTCGTGCATTTTGCCGTCAATCCGAATCCGATGGATGTCGGCCAAACAATCACCTACACCAACAGCCAGTATGGATTTACCTTCACCCTGCCTACATCGTGGCAAGGGTATTCGATAGCCACCACAACATGGACGGGATGGGTAAGCTGTCCGTCCGGCGATTGCACAGCCGTGACCGGAACGGAATTCCTTATCAGGAACCCACAATGGACTGCGCAGAATCCATGGCAGGACATCCCCATCATGGTCTTCACGGCAAACGAATGGAGCGCGGTTACATCGGAAGCTTTGACAGTGAGTGCCGCGCCATTTAATCCGGCCAAGCTCGGACAGAACGCTCACTACGTGTTCGCACTCCCCGCCCGCTATAACTATGCGCTTCGCGAAGGCTGGCAGGAGGTCGACATGATCATGCAGAGCAAGCCGCTCCATGCGTTTTGATAAACTTCCTCGGAT
>JAGWKM010000287.1 GCA_028865305.1 Patescibacteria group bacterium
GTCTATCCGAGTTTCGCCCTTAAATGCTTTCTCTAGCCTATCCAACGCCTCCAAAGCCGCCTTACGTTCTTGGTCTGTCATGCTACCTCCTTAAAAAACGCTGAAAATTGTTCATTTCCAAACGCTCCCTTTGTGCGGTTTATCACATCAGCGATAGTAAGTTTTTGGGGCAATTTTTCTTGGCTTTCAACAAAAGTACGCGCTCCTTGTTCACACGCGCCAGTAATTACGCGATATGCCTCAATAATTTCATCAAGCGGCTTTTCATCAGTGAGTTTCCAGCCTTTAAATCGAGACGTATCGCGGTCTGCAATCTTGTAACGCAGATCAGCCTTAGCCTTTTCAATAGTTTCGCCATGCGCTGATTTACCGCCGGAAATGTAGATGTAGGATTTCTTCTTCTGGCCATCGATAATGACGGTTTTTACAGTTGCGTTTCCAATTTTCTTGATGGATTTAACGCGGCTGAAAATACCGTCGCTAAAGTCAATGTGAACGAATTTACCTTCTTCTAATTTATACCACTCATCTGCTAGGAGTTTTTTTCCATCAATTATGGATGCAGCTACGGCAACTAGTTTATTCTTATCGCCGTATTCTGATAAAGCAATACCACCGCCAAGTGATGCCTTGGCACAAACATTTCTGCCGCACGCAAAGGCACAGACGTTTTCTCCACTCGCCTCCGCCGTGCTGGAGTCGCCCGAGGATGCCGCCGTGCTGTAGTCGCCCGAGGATGCCGCCTTGCTGGAGTCGCCCGAGGATGCCGCCGTGCTGTAGTCGCCCGAGGATGCCGCCGTGCTGGCGTAGCCCGAGGATGCCGCCGTGCTGGCGTAGCCCGAGGATGCCGCCTTGCTGTAGTCGCCCGAGGAATTTTCCTTCGCCTCTTTATAAAATTTATCAAATCCAGTGGATGCAATATTAAAAACATCCCGCATGGCGTCTATAATTTTTTGTGCTTCGTTTTTGTCTATCATGCCTTTTCCTTCCATCCTAATTCTCTGTTCGTCCGTTGCATCGCAAAAAAGTATGCCCTTGCCACCACAATCCGTGCATGTCGTCGGATAGCCGTATGATTTTAAAAACGGCATCCCGCACTCTTGGCAATCATCGCCGTTAATCATATAATTAGCTTGTTCGCCCATGTTCATTCCTTCCCCGTTTCCCCGTCTTTCGCGCTGATCGCGGAGAGGGCTTTGTCTATATGCGCCATGCACCAATCGCTTAATTTTACAGGAGATTTAAAATCGTATCCTTGCGATATAATTTCTGCTTTATCGCCATTTGCTATTGCTTTTACAAGCCGCAACGCC
>JAGWKM010000288.1 GCA_028865305.1 Patescibacteria group bacterium
CCCGCGCGGTGCGCTCGCGGTACGCCTCCGTAAGCGCAGCGGAGACGGCGGGGTACTCCAGCATCTGGTACGCTTTGCGTGGGGCAATACCTATGCGCCGAGCGGCTTCGCTCACGTTCAGATCGCGCAAAAGCTCGTTGATCAGCCGCTGTTGAAGCAGACTGATGCCCTCGACGGTTCGTCGGGCGAGCGGTTGTGGCGGGCCGGAGCGCATGACGACGCCCCTTATACGCCGAAGTAAGGGGTTTTAATAGCGGAAAACGCGAGCCTAAAGGTTAGCTAAGTATAGGGCTATATATCTTGTTATATCTTCTATATCTATTCTAATCCGTACGCGGGAAAATTTAAGGGGAAGGAGCGTGATATATAATTTTCCCGTACGGATCAGAAAAGACTAAGAAGATATACAAAGGTATTTTAGGCTTTACGACGAACGATATTAAAGGTATAAATATCTTCCCGTTCGACACACTCACCGGAAACCACGATGATCTACATCATACGATATCAGGACACGGTTAAAATCGGATGTTCCGAAGACCCAGTTTCTCGGATCAGAAAGATACAGACCAACCTTCCCGAACGTTTGGAAATATTGGCCATAATCCCCGGTGGTTTCTCTGAGGAAAGAGCACTACATCGTCGATTCGAAGACGAACATACAAATGGAGAATGGTTTAGATATACCGATAAGATCGCCGATTTTATTTCATCCTATCATATGAGGACGGCGGCTAACTCGACGATCGACATGACATTAAACCGTGAGACTGCGGACAGAGTTGCTATATTCGGAAATTGGCATCTGATATTAGGTATCACTAGACGACCTTATTACACTCGGGAAATAATCGCCGCCGCGGATTCTCATCCGGAATGGACTTTAGCAATAAAACGCGTTTCCATTGATAAATATGAGGACCGCATATCACCAGATCGCTTCGGCTGGTGGCTGAGGCAAAACCGCGGTAAACCCACCGCAGTTACCAGCGAATTGTCGGTGATGTGCTCGATTCACAGAAACACTACTCAAGGTACTCGATGGATTTTGGAGAAAGTGCCCGAGGATACGGCCGATTAATTTCCGCCGATTCCCATCCCCTAAAATAACTATTTACGTTAGCCGCGCTCGGCCGTATAGTAGCCCTCCGCCGCCCGCAGAGGCGTGCGAACCTTGGGGAACCCCGCCGCCATGACCACAGCCGCCTCGCCAGCGCCAAACCTCGTCTCTCAATTCACGTCGGCGTGGTGGCAGATATTCGGCGCGGCCCCTACGTCGGTCCCGATCGTCCTGGCTTCCGAGACGGCGGCCC
>JAGWKM010000289.1 GCA_028865305.1 Patescibacteria group bacterium
CTCTTCAACGAACGCAGGGAGGTCGTCAAAATCGCGGCCGCTCATTGGCCAGTATGCGCCGAAGGCATTGACGACATCCATTGCTTGTATGCAGTTGTCGTCATGTGTCATAGGTTTTTATATTCTTTAGCGGCCGCGGATAACTTCGAGAAGAAGTTTGCGGTGTCAGTGTTTTCGCACGCAGCCCACAGCTCGTCGTCTCTATCGTCACGACCGGCGGCGAATGCTTTTTCTACAATACCATCCGCTCGGTCATTCCAATACTCGATAGTCTTCTCTATGGTATCGGGATCGAGAAGTCCGTCATATATATTATGACAGATCTGCACAGTTTCTTTCTGCGTTTCTTCTTTCAGTTGCTGTAAGGTATTCGTTGAAGGACGAATAACTTTTACACCGACTTCTACATGCCCTCCTGCTCCTCCGTCAGCTCCTTTTTTATTTTTCATATGATTTTCGCGACCTGATAACCATTCTTTTTCACGAGGGCGATTGCCTCGTCAAGGGTCTTAGTGTCAGAGAATCGGCGGGAGAGAAACTGACGGCCGCCGTCCCACCTGTTCGGGCGGTCGATTTGTAATTTTCCTTTTTCTCGCCGCCATCGCCCTCTTCAAGTTCTTCATCGAAGCCATCAGTTTCTTCTTGCTCCTTGACTGGCCGCCCATGCGGCCGAGGTCGGAGGCGGTGATAACTTTTATTTTTTCCATAGAAGTGTCGTGCCGTCATGGTTCTTGATTTTTTGTACTTTTTCATTCTTGAATAGAAATCCGAAATACAATCCTGCTTCTAGTTTCAGTTTGCCGTACACCTCCGCGTCGCCGTACACCTCCGCGTTGCCGGACACCCATGCGTCGCCGGACACCACCGCGTCGCCGTACACCTCCGCGTTGCCGTACACCCGCGCGTTGCCGTACACCCACGCGTCGCCTTCCTGATTGAGATTCTCCTCTTTCTCCACCCATCCACCCTTATCGCCCGCTTTTACCGAACCGAAATCCGCAACCGCTTCCACCCGATGGAACGTAATGCCGTACATCTCCATCGTTTCTTTCGTCAATTTGAATTTTTTCATTTTAGAATGGCATGTCGTCGCTGTTTGTTTCGGCCTTTGTTTGTTCGTCGAATTTCCTATCGAACTCCCGATCCTCGCGTTCGCTGCTTGCCCGATTGGGCTTCCAGCTGCTCACCTCGCAATATATCTTTCCACCCTTGCTTTCCTTCACGTCGAGGTTGATCCATCCGCGCTCGTCGGCATGCGCCTGCGCCCACGGGATGAATTTCTCGATCTGTATGCTGATGCTTCCCTTCACGA
>JAGWKM010000290.1 GCA_028865305.1 Patescibacteria group bacterium
TTTGGCTTCAGCCTGCAGGGCAGCGTAATGGCTTCCGACGCCTTCTTCCCGTTCCCCGACTGTGTGGAGATAGCCCATAAGTCAGGAATAACCGCCGTTGTGCAGCCGGGCGGATCGGTAAAAGACCCCGATTCCATAGCCTATTGCGATAAAAATAACATGGCAATGGTATTTACGGGAACAAGGCATTTTAAGCATTGAAAAAGAAAATGTTGAATTATATAACCATCTGCCCGTTATTCCGTACAAGGTTATTCCTTAACTTTACAACCTCTATAAACCCTCCGAACAGGATATGCCGTCATTATTCAGTTTTCTGCAGCAGGATATAGCCATTGATCTTGGCACAGCCAATACCATTATAATTCATAATGACAAGGTTGTGGTTGATGAGCCGTCTATTGTGGCTACCGACAGAATGACCGGTAAGGTGATAGCGGTAGGGCGGATAGCGCAACAGATGCACGGCAAAACACACGAGAACATAAGAACCATACGACCCCTCAAAGACGGAGTGATAGCCGACTTCAGCGCCGCCGAGGTAATGATACGCGAGATGGTACGGATGATATATTCGGGTCGGAAATGGTTCACACCGTCACTGCGAATGGTAATATGCATACCCTCCGGCATAACCCCGGTTGAACAACGTGCCGTACGCGACTCCGCCGAACACGCCGGCGGCAAGGAAGTGTACCTGCTCCACGAACCCATGGCGGCAGCCATAGGCATAGGGATAGATGTGGAAGAGCCTATGGGCAACCTGATAGTGGACATTGGCGGCGGAACAACCGATATTGCCGTAATAGCCCTCGGAGGAATTGTTTGCGACAACTCCATACGTGTGGCAGGCGACGAATTTACCAGCGACATTGAAGAATATATGCGCCGGCAGCATAACATGCTTGTGGGCGAACGCACCGCCGAGCGCGTAAAGATAGAATGCGGGGCGGCGATGGCCGAAATAGAAAACCCTCCCGCCGATTACCCCGTACACGGCCGCGACCTGATGACAGGCATACCGAAGGAAATAAAAATTACCTATGCCGAAATTGCCCACGCCGTTGATAAATCCATCTCGAAAATAGAAGAAGCCATATTGCAAGCCCTGGAAAAAACCCCGCCGGAGTTATCGGCCGATATATACCGCACAGGCATTTACCTTGCCGGCGGCGGTTCCATGCTGCGCGGCCTCGACAAACGCATTTCAATGAAAACGAAGCTACCGGTTCACATCGCCGAAGACCCTTTGAGAGCCGTGGCCCGCGGAGCAGGTATAGCGCTGAAGAACATCCACCGCTTCCCGTTTTTA
>JAGWKM010000063.1 GCA_028865305.1 Patescibacteria group bacterium
ATTTCGACGATCACGGCCGCCATGCGCCCGGCTGTCGAGAAACTCGTGCCTTCGTTGATGACGTCCACGACGAAAAAATCCGCTCGTTTTTCATGCGCCATCAATGCAACCGCTGCCCTGGCCTCGGTCTCTTCTCCATCACGATTTTCATGGCATCAGTCCAGTAGCGAGCCAGGTCGTCGCGCGAGAACCCCTTAGCCTCCATATCTTGAATTCGGCAGTGGCCTGTTGTGTCCAAGGCCTCAATGATCGCCGCGGCCATGCGGACGGCGACGTGTACCGGCTCCGGATCATCATTCATTTTGCGTAGAGCGGTCATGCATCGTCTCGATCTATAGCTTGTCCGTTTGCCGAATTGGTGCCGCTACATGCCTATAACTAGCGGGTTGAAGCGAGGCCTATTTTGGCTGTTTTCGGTCATTTATTCGGTCACTTTTTGCCGGGAAAAACCCGAATTTTTTGTGGTGGTATTTTTGGTGACCATTTTTGCGTTTCCTGTAATTCGCCCACACAAAGAAAAAATGCCGGGAGCGATTTGCTACCGGCATGTGATCGAATTGTGGTTCTCGACATCATCTTTTGGCGGAGAGGGGCAAAGCATTTTCCCAAAGCAATGAGAAATGATCGTGATGGGATTGCGCGGTTGCCGGAATGCTGAAAACCACATATTCCGAAGGCTTGCCGAACTCCATAAGCGCATTGGCGTATCTATCCCCGTATATGAAATACGATGCGGGGCCGATATTTTCCTTATGGGTTATTCTGAATTCGAAAGACGCCGGAGCAAGAGAGGCTAACTTGGGCACTTCCGCAAGGAGGCATTTTACGTTCGCAATCGAACCCAACATATCAAACTGTTTAAGACAATCGGCCGGAGACACGCGCAAAGCCTGCACCAAGCCGTCCATCGACTTGATCATAATGGCTATGTCGCCGCTTTTCTTCTTTCTAACGGTATGGGCAATATCTTCGAGAAACTGATCTAACCCGTCACGGCCTTTATACATTTTTATCACGTCGCTACGGCGTCTCACGCCTTCGCCGTCAATCAGCTCAAGCCCGGCGTTTTCGATGACCTGTTGGATTATGCTATTGGTGGCGTCACGAGGTGAAACGTCGCCGGACTCCAAACGGCGAATGGTCGTATGCCCCAAGCCGGTCAGCCTGGCTAAATCTTTGCGTGACCAGTCGAGTATGGCTCGCGCGGCTTTTATTTGGCTTGCATGTACGACTACTTCCATTTGCCGTCTCTACCGTTATGCAAAGTCGCGGTTTCACATAGCGCCTCAACCGCGCGCCGAAAACGAACTTCACGATCAAAAGGAACGATCTTGTTCTTAACCTCCGCCAACCGCTCCATGCCTTTAAGCAGGTCGTATGCCTGGTCGTGGCCGTGGCGTTCGGCCATGTCGGTATAGGTCACGATGTACATGTTACGCCGCCAATCTCATGGCTGGCGCGCCGGTGAAATCGTCGCCGCCTCTCAAGACGTTCCAGCGTTCTTCAAGAGAGACCGGATTGCGATAACGGATGCCTTCGTTACGCTCGATCTGTTCCACTATGAACAAAGTCCAGCCTTCTCCGTGGCGGGCGACGTATGTGTCAAAAGTCGGCATATCGATCCTCTAAAATTTTTGGTCAAAATCCCTGCCGCCATACCCGTCTATGGTTCGCCAGGCCCCGATTTCGCTTGTTTTTTGTTTTTCGCCCCGAAAAACGGTAGTACGCTAAATCGTTGTTGAAATATAACGTTTAAGAGTCTACATGGCAAGATAAATTCGATGTTAAAATATACATCATTGATTTTATTAAGTTTGCAACATCGACAAATACCTGTTATAAATAGGTTGTTACCCTTATTTTGTAGTATGAAAGTATATAATAATTATGGTGTTCACTATTTTTTCATGCGAGAAGACGTAAGATTTCAGGCTTACAGGGTTAAAGAAGGATAAAACATGAGCAGCGTAGGTCGACAAATTCGCGCAGCGCGCGGTCTTCTCAAATGGTCCGGGGCTGTTTTAGCCGAAAAAGTCCATTTAACGCGCGATGCTATCAGCAAGATAGAAGACGAGGCCGTGGAGCCGCGCAGCGGCACACTGGCGGATATCATTCGCGTGTTTGACGAGAACGGTATCGAGTTTACCGATAACTTCGGCGTCCGTTGCAAACCGCAGGGTGTCGAAGTCTTGATCGGCGAACAAGGGCTGCAGCGCTTTTTTGATAACGTTTACGAATACGCCAAAAAGCATGGCGGCACGATCATGCAACTCGGCATCGAAGAGGATTTGTTCTGGGCTATGGGCGTGGAGTTTTCGGAAGCGCACAGAAAGCGCATGGCCGAACTGGTCAAAGAACGGAAAGACATAAAGGTTTTGGCAATTCTCTGCGAAGGCGACACCAATTTCATCGCCTCGGATTACAATCAATACCGCTGGATTTCCAAAGACCTTTTCTCGCCGGTGCCGTTTTATATTTATGGCGAATATCTGGCGATCATGAATTTCCAAACACAACCTGGCCCTACGATTGTTCTTCACAAAATGCCAGCGATCGCTAATTCCTATCGCAAACAGTTTGAAGCATTCTGGAAAATGTCCCGCGAACCCGATGTTCAAAGTCAAAGCATAAAACAGACAAGCCGCTCCAAAGGGAAGAATAAATGACGCCCGCACAAACGACATTGCGGAGCGACGCAACCGAATTCGGATCGACCAGACCTAAAGTTGTCGAAGCGCCGGATTTCCGTCGAGAATTTGTTTGCCAAGAAGAGTCGATGCGTTTTGCCTGTTCGCTTGAGCAGATTGTTTTCAGCAGATTCCAAAACGGAAACTCAAAGCCGACGATTATCGAATTCGGTTCGGGAACCGGCGAACCTGTTATTTGGGCCCTGGACAGAAACAGGTCGTCATTTGCCGGCATCATTCATGGCTATGAAATCAACGTGGAAGCTGCGGAAACCGCCGAACGGCTAATTGGCGAATATGGGCTTGCTGCCAGGTATGTCGTTCATCCCGTTTCTTTCTTTGAAACGCAGCGAAAGCCGCAAGCCGATTATCTGATAGCGAATCCGCCCTATCTTCCCTGCAAGGAAGAAAACAAGGGGCGGCTTTTTTTGCCTTACCTGTTCGGCGGGGAAAGCGGAAATGATATCAGCAAAAAACTTTTGGATTGCGGCTACAATAACGTCTTTCTTGAGGTTTCAAGCTATTCAGATCCCGTTGCCGTCGTCGAACACGCGCAGCAGCTCGGATATAAGATAGAAAATTTCTCAATATCACCGCTTACGCTTGGCGTGTACAGCCGCCAGAACATCGTTCAGGAGCGGCTGCAGGAAATGCGGAAGGCCGGAAAGGCTTTTTACTCGAATGACGGCTACCTGGTCGGCGGCGCGTTCTTTACCAAAGAAAATAACGGCAAACCCGATTTGTCCGATGATTTTCTGGCGAGCCTAACGGGGATTGGCCGCCCACGCGGACCAGCACATACCCCATAATCATAATCACATATTTGATTATCCGATGGTGCCGAACAAAGCCATTCAATTGCTCTGAATTGACTGGCTAATCCGCGCGAAGAGAGCGTTCATGGCCTCAGAAAGGAGAACGCTTATGTCTAAATCAAAAGCAAAACCGAAGCAGAAAGCCGCCAAAGCGCCGAAACCAAAAAGCGCCAAACCGGCAAAGCAAAAAAAGGCCGACACGAAGCTGCAGATCGTTATCAATCTGTTAAAGCGTCCTGAAGGTGCAACCGTCACCGACATCATGAAGGCGACGGAATGGCAGAAGCACACGGTGCGCGGCTGTTTTTCCGGCGCACTTAGGAAGAAGCATGGTTACGAAATCGTGTCCGACAAGCCGAAAGATGGCGATCGCGTTTACAAGATTGTAGCCAACAAGCAGTGATCGGGTCTCTTACGCCGGACGATCATTAGATGATCGTCCGGTTTTTTATTCGCAATCTGATTGCTCCGATCATCGTTGCTATTCGCCGCGAAGAGAGCGTTCATGGAATCATAAAAGGAGGACGCCATGTCAAAAGAAAACAAACAAGTGATTCACAAAGCCATCGCCGCAAACCTGGATGCCTTGAGCCAGAGGCTTTCACAGGCCGCGCTGCTCGCCAAGGAAGCGCATGAGGCGATGGAAGCCGGGGAGCAAAACCAGGCCATCGGCACCGTATTGGAATTCGAACGGTTGCTGCCGGAGGCACAAGCCCTGTTTAGGGCCGCATTGGTTTTACACCGCAACCATCCATGAGGAGAAAACCATGACGGACACCGACCACATTTTTGAAATGATTGCCAAGGAGCATCTCAATATTGAAACGCTAAAAACCCGCAATAGCGACAGCCTCGATTTTCATGACTGCAGCGTGTGGGGGGTCAAAAAGGCCTTACAGGCCGCCTATGATTTGGGGCGGCTTACGAGCCTGCCGCAACACCGCATCGTCAGGGCTGGCAAGGTCGGAACCTGTTATCAGGGGAGCATCGACGCCAGCTACCAAGACCTTGTCGAGGTTTGGGGCGAACCCGCGCCGGGCGACAAATATAAGACCGAAGCCGAATGGGTCATCCGGCCCGCCGATGGCGAGACCATCACCATCTACAATTACAAAAACAGCCGCTGCTACGCCGACAAATATCCAGTCATAACCGAGGTGCGCGAATGGCACATCGGCGGCCACGATGCCAGCGCCGTGGACAGAGTCATAGGCATGATGGCCGGTCGCGCCAAACTTTTGCATCGAGCCAAATAGGAAGGCAATTATGTCGGAACAGATTTTCGTCCGTTTTGCACGCAAGCCGCGCAGCCTCAATGAGGTAAGGGAAGCATGTGCCGATCCTGAAAATTTCGCCCACAATGTTCAGGTGACGGAAACCAAAGAGTTATCGACGACCGATTATGACGACTTCACGCAAACTTTCCTTGCCGACCGAGACTGGCTGACCGGCAAGGGCGGCGTTCGCAATGGTAAACGGAACGTCGTCGAGGTTACTGCGCCAGACCGCGCCGCCCTTTACATCAATCCGGAGGGCTATGCCTATGCCCGATATGTCGGGTTGCGGGAGTCGCCAAAATTGGCCGACACAGCCCCAAAATACCCCCACGTGCGCGTCCAACTCGTCGGTGGGGACGGTAACGCCTTTTATATTCTGGGCCGCTGCCAGCAAGCCGCGAAAAGAGGCAATGTGCCAGCGGAGGAAATCGGGGCGTTCATGGACGAGGCACGCTCCGGCGATTACAACCATTTGCTGGCGACCTGTATGCGCTGGTTTGAGTGCGATTAAAAATAGCGGCCCATAGGGGATCGTTTTTGGGAGTCAATGGGAGTCACAAATGGGAGTAAACGAAAGTTTTTGACAGTTTGGGAGAAAAATGTAACAAGAAATCAGCGTTTTGTGGTGAAGCAAGGTGGTTTGGGCGTTCATTGCCAAGGTCGGGGTCGAGGGTTCGATCCCCTTCGCCCGCTCCATTTCTTTCAACGACTTAGATGATCGGCACCAAGCCGACGCCCGTCTTTCTACCCCTTGAAACATGCAACGGCCTCTGCCGCCAACTCAATTGAACTTGCGACAACAAGATGTCCATCGAAATCCTTATCGACGGGATTGCCGTTCCAGTCGCTGATAAAGCCGCCGGCGCCGGAGACGATGGGAACGACGGCGGCGGCATCGTAGAGGCTGAGTTTCTGTTCGACCACAAGGTCGGCCCAGCCCATCGCCAGCAAGCCATAGGCATAGCAGTCGCAGCTATATTGCGTGACCTTGGCTGCACGGCATAGCTGGTCCTTGCTGCGGTTGACATGCAGCCCGCAATTCCTGAGCAGGCTGACGCTGTCTTCGGCCATGCGCCCGCTTTTTTGAAGCGCCACGCGAATTCTGTCGGCTAACATAATAAAATCCCTTTTCTATCATTGGCCACAAAACAAGCTTCAAGCCGCCACGCCCCGCAATAAAGGCGATGGCTTTATCTTTATTGTTTTGTTTGTTGTGTTGTAGTATCGTAGTATTACAAAGGAACGCAAGAAGAAAATGGGGTCAGTCCGCGTATTTCAATAAAAAAGACGGTTAAGAACCCGCCACGGGTACGTACAAGGATTACTGGCCGAACAGGCCCTTGATCCGGCTGCCTGCGCCGTCGACGGCATCGGTTGCCGCCTTTGCCGCGCCGCTGCCAAAGTCCTTTAAATTGCCGAGGGCTTTGGTCAAGGCGGCCGTCCCCACTTTCGACGCGCTTGCGGTAATCACACCCAGCACGCGCTCCGCCACTTCGGCAGGCGATGCGCCGCCTTCGCTTTTGCCGATATTGCGCACATG
>JAGWKM010000064.1 GCA_028865305.1 Patescibacteria group bacterium
GCAAAGATAATCGTCGTTGTCTACATACCCGTGTGCGGCTTCCATCGCCTCATCGTAGGAAAGCCCGGTATTTTCCGCCCAATGCCTGATCCATTGCTGGGCATAGTCACGGTTTTTGACATCAATCCCTTTGGCTTCTTCTGGGAATGATGGGTGATACCATTCGTGTCGCAGGTCGGTAATGGTGCCGGGATAAAGGAAAATATAAAACCTCTCATCTTTCTTAACGAAATCATTCCTCAGAAACGGATCGACGATCCCCACAGATTTTTCGTAATTGTCCGCAAAAACAGCTTTTCCATCGGAGTTCAAGCCGACCCTTGCGCCTTTCTGCAATTTCTCTCCGGCCACAACCGGGGCTACAGCGATATGGATAGCGTCTTTTTTGGCGAACTCGTCAAGTATGGTCCCAATCTTTCCAATGGTTTCATCAGCTTTTCTCATTTTGATTCTCCTTTCAAGGGTCTTGAATTTTTCCTACCAACTCCCCACCTCGACCGGCGGCATCAGGCCCGGGCCGACCAGCACAAACATAATCCCTCACTCACGAAGCCCGAAAATCACTCCACCAAAGCGGCCGGAGTTATCCCGCTTAATCGTCGGCGCCCCAAGGCAACCTGCGATTGTCGAATATCGAAACCCAACCCGCGGCGAAGCATTTTCACCGCAACCGCAACGGTGGTGCCGCTTCCTGAGAATGGATCGAGGACAAGACCACCAGCTGGGCAAAATGCCCTGACGAAAAATTCGGCAAGCTTTTCAGGAAAGGGCGCTTCGTTTTCGTGACATTCCTTATCCCCCATGACGCCGCCGCCAACGATTGCCTTGATTACATTTCCCGGATTGGCTATTGCTGGCGGATCATAACTGTCGCTGGTGGTGGCATCGCCGTTGGCATGGCCCCGGCTTATGCGCCTGCCGCAGGTGCCTTTTTCGTTTCCGCGACCAAGGCGTCGTCTGGTGGCAAGCGCGTGCGATGGTCTGCCAGCTGGTCTACGCTCTCCATGGGTTTGCCTTTCGCCGCCGGAAGATAATTCCCCGCCGGCCCATTGATTTCGCCGCGTTCCATTCGTGTTCCGGTTGCTCATTTCTCCCCCCGGCGCCCATTTTGGTTTGTGACCATTCGCCAGCGTATCGGCCCAGGGCAATAGACCAGGGCGGGAAGTGCAGATGATGAACTCGTAATCGTTTCGCAACCAATCAGCGGACCCGCCATGGTGGGCATGGTCAGCACGCTTACCGCCGCTTCCAGGAATCCCAACCCTTTGAAAAATCGGCGGCTTGCGAAGATTGAACCCGGCCCGGTGCAGGTCCGCCATGAGCAAGGCCGGGACAGCTGACCATCGCCGCCCCCTGGTCTGCCCCTCGCACACGCACACGATCAATCCCTTGCAAACCCTTTGCCACTCGGCCCAAGGTTCAATCATCCAATCAACCCAGGCTTGGCCCCGGAGACTAAAATCAATGCCGTAGGTTCGGGCCTTCTCATAAGGCGGGCTGGTGACGATGAGGTCAATCGAATCGTCGGGTAGCTGGCGGACTGATTCCAGGCGGTCGCCTTGAAAGATGCCCCATTGCTGCTTTCCGGTCAAAACATCCGTGACAGTCATATCGTCCTCCCGATCTTGTCAATGATTTTCAAAATGTCTTGCTTCTCAGGCGGCGGAATTTGCTGGGTGCCATGAGATTCTATTGCGGTTTTCAATTCCGCAGGGTAGAGAGACAACCGTTTTTCCCTGGCCGCAAGCTGCTCGAATATTTTCAAAAACTGCGAACGAAGGACCGATACCGGATCCTTTCCATGGCACAAATTCGGCAACCCCATCGCCCGCAAACATTCCACCACAATCGGCGGCAGGTTTTTCGTGTGCCGTTGTGCTGAGCCGTCAATTTCCAGGTCTATTTTCGCAACGGCCTGGTGAGCCATTTCCCACGCTTCCGCTGGGGTGAGTTCGGAGATTTTGCCGCGCATGGTCAGCGCTGCAGCTTCGCGGATTTCGGCGGCCGTGGGGATCGAGGCCCATTTGTGTTCGAGGGCAACGCGCTTTACCGCCGTTTGCAAAACATCGACGGGAAAATCACCCAAGAGCGCGTAGTAAACCTTCACCGTTTCGGCGGTTATCGGCTTCTGAATGGCCGACGAAAGGAATGCCATTATTCCCGCGAAGTCATGCTGATTCAGCATCTTTTTCCCTCAAAAACTCTTGGATACCCGTAAAATCCATGTGTCCATGGACCGGCGGCGCACGCTGGAATTGATTGGTGGATGGGGGGAAAATTCCCTGGTAGCCCTTGCAAATCGAGTTTTCGATTGCGGCAATTGAAACCTCTACTCCCCACTCCTCGAACTGGGCGAACTGTTTTTTAATACTCCGTGGCTTCAATGGCTTGCGGCCACTTTCCTTGCGGTAGGCCAACCACTCCGCCCAGGCCGCGCGCAATCTCTGGTCGGACGGTTGCAACTCCGGCTCAGGGACGGGATTTTTTGGTTTTTGGTCGTTTCCCCCCGAAGGGGGGTTAGGGGGGTTATTATTCTCTTTCTCTTCCTCTTTATCTTTCTCTTTCTCTTCCCTTCCCTTTGGCGCGCAAGATGCCACTTTAGGTGACTTTTGGGCGCTCAAATCGGACCTGAACTCGACTTTAGGTGACTTTTGGGCGCCTAAACTTGACTTTTGCGGTCCGAATCCGTTTGCGGTCATTCGCTGCCGGACGTATCTCGGGGCATGGTCCCAGAGATCGTGAACCCAATATTTGCCGTCGATGAGGTCTAGGAATCCGGATTGGTGAAGAAACTTACATAGTTTGCCTGGCTCTCCTGGATAGCGGCAGGCAAGTTCTACGATAAGCTCTTCCCCGATTACGGGACTGCCTTTTTGGTATGCCGCAATCCACAGGCATTCCAAGTATCCAACACAGTGGGGCACTGGTTCTTTGAGCAAGTGAACGAGCAATTGGAATTTCAGGCTATCTAACAATCCTGCCCTGGCCATCGTGTCTCCCTTCCCTGGCGGGCTCCGTGACGAATCGAAAACCTGTCCTTAAACTCTCTGCAAAACTCGGGCGAACTTGTTTTCGTTGATCGGCCTGGGGGCCGTCACCCTCTGCACCGCGTCGGCATCGGCCGTGCGTTCGTGCCGGATGGAGCGGAGGACCGTGAGAAGCCTATTCCACCGGCGTTTGTTCCCCTGATTGTCCCACCAGTCGAGAAATTCACTAAGGACTTCCTCGGGAAGCTGAAAAATCTGGCAGGCATGAACACTATTAGCCCCAGCATTCCCTAGATAAGTGTCGCAACCGTGAGCCACAGGGCAGAGAATAGAGGCTTCCCGTAATCTGTCTCGGTAGTTGCCAACAGCCACCAGGCCCAACTCCAAATCCCTTATCAAGAACAAGAGATTGAGATTCTGGAACCGGGAGAAGATGTTTTTTAATTGAGCGTCGGTCATTGCAATTCCTTTCCTGCAATCAATCCAGCAACTCAAACACCGCTTTTCTGGTCACCCTCTGCTCGCCGCCCCGTCCTCACACCAAACACGCACGCCAGGTATGCTGCACTTGTCCTTGAGAGATTGCACACGCGCCCTGATTGCCCGCTCGTCAGGAATCAGGTATTCCCTTGGAACCAGGTCCGGACTGACGATTTCAAATTTCCAGGTCTGCCGGATCGAAACCCCGGCGATTTTCGGCGGCGCAGGAACGTGAACGATGGGGACATGGTTTTGCGCCTGGGTTTGGATTGCGGTCGAAGTTGCTGCGGCGTGGGCGAGAACCTTGTCCGCCTCTTCCGTTTTGCCCTGCGCCTCCAACTCGGCAGATTTCCGAATTGCCAATTCCTCCCGCCGTTGGGCTTCCTCTGCGGCCTGTTTTTTGGCCTGTTCCTGGGCTTCCTGTTGTAGCTTCCTTTCGGCAGCGATCCGGGCTTCCTCTTCCTTCCGGTGGAAAAGGCCGATCTGCGAGGACAAGTGTTTCTTGGCGTTTTCCAGGGGATCAAGCAAAGATTTTTCTTTCGAGGTAATTTCCCGGTGCGTCTCAAACGCCTTCTTTTTCATCGGTGCGAACAAATCCACCACGGACTTGACCGCCATGGTGATACTCTGCAACCGGCTTGCTGCCCGTTCGCAATCTTCCCTGGTTACAACCACGATCTGAGCGCATTCAGCCGCGACCGTCACGGCCTTCTTTTCAATTTCGTTGGTTCCAGCCTTTTCAGGCTCCTTGGCCTCAATCGTTTCTAACTGCTGCATTGTGAAACCCTTTCGTTTTTAGTCCCGGCCCGGCCAGTGAAAGGGTTTCAATCTCTCACTGGACGGGACGCGGGAGGATGGTATCCCGGAACGACCGGGATCAGTTTGGTAGCTGCTTGATTTTCTCTTGACGTTCCTTGACCAACATTTGGTAATCTGCTGGTCCGATCTCGGCTTCGTGGCGTTCCATTTCCCTGGCAATCCTCATCACATCAACCTTCTTCGTCGCTTCGTCGATTGATTTAAGGAACCCCTCAACCATCGCTTGGCGTGGATCAATCACGGCCTCATCGACCATGACCGGTTCGGGAACCGGATCGGCGGTAACCTCTGCGGCCAGGGCCTCTTGCAACGTCTGGGGTTCGGCCTGGACGGGGACGGATTCGGGTTGCTTGGCACCGTTGCCCCCGTTGAAGTTGGCCCGGATGTTGAATCGGTTGTGGGGTAATTCCAGAGGTTTGGGCTGCATCGTCGGCGTTTCCCCACCACCAAAACCACGCGACCAAAACTCCTCGGTGGTATAAAGTCCCCCCAGGATAGAGGGGAAGGCGCTCCGGAGAGCATCGGCCTCGGCAACCTTGACAATCATGCCGCCCGGGTCTTTCTGCCAACGGCTTTTCCCGGTTGAGTAAACCGATAATTTGCTGCGCCGGAAAATCGGTTCCCGGCCTTTGATGCGGACGATTGCCCAGCCACCAAGAAGCGCTTCGGAAATTCCCAGGGCGTCTTTTTCGTCGGAGAAATAATCTCCCTGACGTTCGACACCAAAATAAACTTGATCGTTGCGTTCCAGGGTGAACATAACGCGATCCCCTGGCATCTGAATTGGGGACAAAACAAAAACCCCCGATTCGATTCCCTCAAAAGCCGGGTTGAGGTAAGCGCGTTTCAAAAATGCCTGATGAGCGGTAATGAGGCTGAACGTCGCAATCGTTTTTTTGGTGGTATCGTCTACGGTTTCGTAGCCCAGCATAAACGAATCGCCCTCGAACGGATTCAGGCCCCGGCTTTTGTTGAGCATGATGTATTTGAGGCAATCGTCATCCGTGGGCTTAATGCCGCTTTTGGTTGGCTGGCAAAGGAATTTCCTGACAATGGACACGGAGAGTTTAATTCCTTCCTTGGCCCCCTCGGGAATGTACTCAATCACCTTTTCGAGAATCTCGTCAGCCGTATCTTTTGGCTTCGGGGGAGATTCGGACGGTTTCGTTTTCGTTTCCGCAACGCTCATTTTTCCTCCAGTCGTTTAAGTTCCAACTTTTCGATAATGGTTTTCTTGACCGCCCCGGCACGTTCCAAGGCGGTCATTAGTTCACGGAAATGCTTTGCTCCCATGCGTGGCGGTGCCACGGCGCGGACTTCGGTTTCAAGGCTGCTTTTGGTGATTTTCAAAACCGGCCAGACGTTGGGGATTGCCCCGGCAATCAGGTCAAGACTTGCCTGGGTCGGTTCAATCGCCTGGCGTTCTTCTGAGAGGATTTTCAACTGGCAATCGGCAAACTGCATGGCCCCGCCATTGGCGGAAACCATGGCCTTGATTGCGTCCCCGGCCCGATCGATCAGTTTTTGATACACCTGGCGAGCCCGGTAAATCGCGGGTAGTTGCTCCGGCGTGAAGGATTCGATGCCCGCCAGTAGTTTCCCGGAAACCTCCAAATCCTGGAGGTTCGCAGGGCATTCACGGGCTCGCGGGCAATACTGGCACCAATCGCCCTGGTTGTAGGCCATCCGGGAAATCTCGCGCAGGGCATTGGCCCACCAGGTTTCAATTTCTTCCCTGGTCCACTTGTAAGGCTCCATGTCCCCGGTGCGGAGCCGGAGCGCAGAACCCCAAAAGGTTTCGGCTTCGGGAAATTCCGTGAAGGCGAGCAGGGCATAGGTGCGGATTTGTGGCTTATGGTCCGTGTCTAGCCAACCGGATTTCCAGTCAAGGCAACGGATTTCCGCGCCATCCCGGGCCAAAACGTCAGCATGACCCGTTACTTCAACTTCGATGGTTTCCCCAAATTTTTCCCGGCGGGACATGCCCACTTCAAAGAGCGGGGAAGGGAAATTG
>JAGWKM010000065.1 GCA_028865305.1 Patescibacteria group bacterium
ACGACGAGACGCGGGAGCGATTCGCCAAAATGTCAAGGATAGAAATTATTCTAACAGCATTTCGAATGAGCATGGAGTTATTCTACGCGGATGCCTTAAAAGCAATTCGTGCGCTCCCCGCAACTAAACCAGAAGGAGAGACCAATGCCTGAACGAATCCAACGGAAGCGAACGAGAGGCTGGAGAATGCCTCTCGGAGCAATCTATGTCGGGAGACCGGGGAAATGGGGCAATCCTTACACCGCTCAAGATTGCGGTACGATCGAGGCCGCGCTTGCTCTCTATGAAGAAAAGGTTGTCGAATACATCGGTCTCGAAGAAATCCGGCGCGAACTTCGCGGGAAGGATTTGGCGTGTTGGTGCAAAATCGGAAGCCCATGCCATGCGGATATTTTACTTAAACTTGCAAACGGAGGAACCCCATGACTGAGAAGGATATAATGAGCATCGAGGATTTCGAGTTCGCAATTTCGTGGTGGATAACCTACGATAAAGAGGCCGACGATAAGGCTGATTGCATTCGGGCATACCGTGCCCTCGCCGCCGAGCGTGACCGGCTGGCAGAGCAACAGCGATGGATTCCGTGCTCAGAAAAGCTCCCAACGGGCAAAGACGATGAGGGCATTCCTTGCCTCGTTCGCGTTTCAGGAGAACATCCACTTTTATCCACAATGGTTCTTTCGTGGAATTGTTATCATAGGGTTTGGGACGATTTGGATATGGATGACATTTCACCGTATCATGAAAAGGTTACCCACTGGATGCCGCTTCCCGCCCCACCCACCCAAACCACGGAGGGTGAGCAATGAGCGATAGAGACTATGATTTTATCAAAGGAACGACCGTCACTATCCAACAGCAAGTGCGAAATCAACCCATATTCCTTCTTCGTCCGGGTAAAGATGAAGTTCTCGTACTCACAGAGCATTCAGCATGGTGGCTGCATGGCTGGCTGAAGGAAGTTTTTAAGGAGGAGCAATGAGCGAAGAGAGATACACCCGCAAGGGTAATGCGATTTTCGACCGAGGCGAGGGAATTATTCTTCTCGACCGCGAGGAGGAGTGGGAATTACTGAAACCCATTTTAGCGGAAGCCAGCCGCGCCGAGAAGCTGGAAGCGGCGTTGCGGGAAATTTTGATAACCGCGGAAGATTATCACGATGGAGGCCATGATGACTGCCCAAACTGTCAAGATGTAAAAGCGGCCCGCGCGCTCCTCGAACCGCACAGAAGACGAAATGACAAACGCGCAACAAACGGGCGGTACGACCGATGAGAAGTACCCATTCTTCGTTATGAACATAAAGCTTCAGCCAGTGCCGCGCAAAACCATAGTGATATTAGACGGGCGCGGTTATCGTACCGGGGCCGAAAAGTGGCTCAGAAACCAAGTAGGAAGCAATTTACTCCATGTTTTTAACATTGCGGAGTTTATGACATGGGCCAGCCGCAACAACATTTAGGGTCACACACGTATATACTTACCAACGAAAATGAATTTTTTAAGACTACAAAAATGAAGACCTACGTTCAGGCCAACGGTCACATGTACGATGAATCCGGTAATCTTTTATTCGTCGGATATTCCGGCGGCAATAAGGGCCGCAATCCAGAGGGCCTAAATAATCCCGCGCTTCAATCGGAACGAATGATCGGGCCGATCCCGGTCGGGATTTATTCCATCGGGGCACCTTATAACGATGCAACGACCGGGCCGGATACGATGTCGCTTGAGCCGGATGCGGGGAATCAAATGTTCGGGCGATCCGAATTCAAATGCCACGGCGATAATCCGGCAATGAACCATTCGGCATCGGAGGGCTGTATCGTTTTTTCACCGGCGAGAATCCGGCTTCAAATTTATTCGGGCGATAAACGATTGCGCGTAGTATCGCACGAGTCCGACCGCAATTCGGTTCCCGACCCAGAAATTTCCACAGACGACGTGGAAGTCACATGAAAAACAGGGCGAGAGAACCTCTCACCGATCACAAATATCCCGCATGTACAAAACGCGGGATATTTTTTTTGGAACGTTCCGAAAAAAGTATGTGTTGGATTGAGCATGAAGAAAAACCATCCACGACAAGATCGAGTACTGGAACTTATTAAGAACAGCATCCATGACAAGGGTTACCCGCCGACGATCAAGGAGTTATGCGACGAGATGTGCATCACGTCGAATGCCGTCAGGAACCATATTGCGGCATTGGTAAAAAAAGGTAAGGTCACCCGCACGTCCGGTGCACGTACCCTGAGGGTGCTCATTTGAGTAGTTTTCAGAAAAAGAAGATATTTTAAAAAATACCTGCTTTTTTCGGAACGTCCGCCGCGTATAATCGTTTATACATTGCATAGGGCGAACAAACTTAAAAGAGAGATACGACAATGACTTTCGAGCAGACACTTCAAGATAAGCAGTATTGCAGCGAGACCTTCTCAAGGAAGGTCATCCTCGGATGGGTGAAGGACGGGAAGTGCAGCCGCGAGCAGGCCAATGAGATTCTTGCGCTGAAGGCGAGCGCGGTGAAGGCACCAGAGCCGATGGTACTCGCCTATGCGACGGTCATCCGTGAGAGCGAGAAGGCCATTCAGGTCAGCATCCGTATCGGCGGGAAGTCCTCTCACCACTTCGAAGAAATGTGGCTTCCGAAGTCGCAGATTAAGATGGCGAGCGATGATCTTCCGAACGGCATCTACCTCAGCCCGTGGATCGTCGAGCAGAAGTTCCGCATCGGTCAATATCCAGAGTATTGCTAATCACTAATCACTAATCAATCGAGGAGAATACGACAATGACATGCACTCAGGAGAGGCACTTGTGACGTACAGAATTACCCCGCCCGTTCGGGTGCTTAAAGATTGAGCGGGCGAAAGTTTCACTAAAAACCGAGCATATGAACTTAAAGTTACGCACGCCCGCCGAACGCGAGGCAATTCGGCGGCGCCTTCTTGAGCTTCTACCTATCGCCGAGCGTGTATATTACGCGGCCGAATGCAGATACTTCCGCGAGCGCAATCCGTACCGTGCCAAAGGCCACCTGACGGTGGCGGAGATAGCCGCGACGGTACGCACGTCCGATTCGGTCACTGACAGGCAGCGCGAGGTCATTCTTGACTACGCGCGCCGCCACGGCATTACGGCGACGATGGATGTGGATGCGTTGAAACGCGACGCTGGTCTTCCGCCGGAGTCGCAATTTCGGAAGCCGGCGAAACGCTCCTAATCCGGGAGCGTCTTGGAATTCACTTTTCTTTTCAGGATTTTGACCTTTATTAAATTAATAACTCAATGTCACACTATCATCATCGCAGCCGCTGCATCGGCGGCAACTCCGGTTACGTTGGCTATTCGAAAAGCGTCCGCGCGGTTGAAGCCGAGCGCGAAGGGCGCTTCCCCAAGACAACCTTTCGGCAAGTGTACGGACTCGATCCATCTAAGTTCGTGACGGCCACCGAGTGGCACCACTCGTCCAAGTTCGGCAATCGCGTACACTATTACGATCCGGCGGACGTGTATGCGGTAGTGATTGCATTGCCGCACCCAACCCCGGCGGTCCGGTGCTTCATCACCCGATGGAGAGAGCGGGTTGAATCGGAAGCGCGGGCGGCGGCGCGGAAGCACCTGGAAGATCGGCTCAATCCATACGCCGGCCTGCACACTGTGGCAATCGGCCCCGAGTGGCATCGACTCTACGAGCGTGAGCGCGCCGAAGAGGCGCTCTTCCCAGGCGTCGCAGGGCATGTAATGGGCCGCCTGCGCCGCGCACTGCGGCATAATCCGACCGTGTCCCTCGACCGCCTGCGCCGATGGGCGGAGAGATACGAACGCCGTGAGCGGTTAGCGGCCGCACTCGCAGAGTACGAGCGCGAACTCCGCTATGAGCTGTTGCCGGCAGGCTATCGCTCGGAGCGCGGGGGCCGCCGCGTAGAACCGGTGGCATGTTAATCATGTTAATTGTGACCATTATATTTAACCATTTTACTAACCATGCCAAACAGAAAAGCACTACTCCCGGCACTGAGTGGGTATGAAAGGAACCTTTCAAAAAAGGAGATTAATTCTATCTCCGCTCCGGTTCGGAAAGGATTACATCCGCTCATCGCGGCACTCACCATGCGCCGGCGCGAAATGCGCCTTACTCAACGGCAATGGGCGCAGCGCGCGGACTTGAGCCAGTCACTAATAGGGTACATGGAGCGCGGAGTAGACACCCGCCTATCAACCCTCACGAAAGCCGCTCACGCATTAGGGTTAGAAATAACCCTCGTTCCGTCGATCCGTTCGCCAGAAATATAGACTGCCCGAGACATGGGAACCTAAAGCCCCATCTCTCCCTCTATCTCCTCGATGAGTGATTCGAAGCCGCAGTGACTTTGGGACTTAACGGGATATTTATCCCGGTGTTCGGAAGCCTTGTCCCGTGCAAACAGCAGCCCTTCGTTTCGCGCGGCCTTTTGAATCATGTTGCCAATGCGAACCATCCAGCCCTGTTGCGATTCGCCGCGGCGTTTGGGGTTCGAGAATACAAGGTCGGTAACGAGGTATGGGGAATCCATTTCAAGAAAAGTTCACGTTAGAGAGGAAGTTTTCGAGCGCCGCAATGCGATTATCCCAACCGTTCAGGAACCGGCGCTGAGAAGCGTGCGCCTGAACATCCTCGGCATACCATGCTTTCCGAGCCGCGTCGAAATTCCGGCAGAGAACCCATTCGGAGTTACCGGGTTGAGCTACGAACGCACGGACGGCGGCAAGGGTATTCGGGCCGCAATTCCCGTCTATCACGGCTCCTACGCATCGCTGTAAATCCTTGATCGCTCCGGAAGGCCCGTGATTAACAGACCAATCGAAAACGACAACCGCCAATCGCGGCAAATCGCTTGCTAAATTATCGCCCTGAATGGGATTCCAAAAATCATGCTGGTAAATGCACTCTACCTCGTCGCTCGTTATCGTTGATACGTCTTTTTGCGGCCATTGCATTCGCTGCCGCCAATTCTGATATTCGAAGTTCGTAATCCCGTGGTTCGTGAGACCGCCGGAATCGGACGGGTCGTTCGATAGACCTCCCTCTTCTTTCAGGACGAAGCTTAGTCCTATTTGGAATACCGTTTCGGAGTTGGGCATAGAGCTTAGGTTTTCGTTTTAAAGGGCCATGCTTTCGATTTGCGGGGCTATTCCTCGACATCCGATCTTCCGTGTGGCTCCTCGCCCGGACGCGCCCTACGACGCACGGCTTCTGTCACAAGGTCGAGCGTCTCCGGTAGCCAGTGAACGTCCTCGGTGTGTTCATCCGTCTTTTCGTGTTCTATTCTATTGGAATCCAACTGGAACCATCGTACACGAACCAGCGGGCCTGAGTGGCGGGGACAACGAGGCCCGTAGTGTTCGCTGTCGCGTCCTTGTTCTCGATTAAGATAATGCGTCCCGTTGTTCCGGCGGGGCCGGTCACGGCTACGGCGGTTCCGGCGTTGGATGGTATTTCGTAAAATTCAGCTTGTCCAGAAAGCGTTGTCGCGTTCGTGGCAACGGTCGCGGCCTGTTCGCTTAATATCTCGCCGCCAGTGTCGAAGGTGTGAATCGTTGCGAGGGTTTGCGCGGTTGTTCCACTCGATGTAGCTTTTGCGCTTTTGAAAACGATTGGCCCGCTTGCAGCGTTGCCCGTTGCGACGCCTCCCGCAAGGCCCAGCGTCGCTCCGGTGATGTTGGTGCCCTGTCCGCCCGTGGCATGAAGGGTGAAGTTATCCGGCGTCGAGCCGGAAACCTGAAGAGGCCCATCGCCGAAATAACCATCTGTTATGCCATGTCCAGCCACATCATTGCCGCCAACGCCTAATACATTTGTTGACGTTGAAGGGATTGCACAATTTGAACCAATAGCGATAGTATAATTGCCGCCCGCCGAAGAAGATTCGCCAATGGCAACGCATCCGGTATCTGTTGCGGCCCCCGTGGATGAGCGCCCAACGTAAACATTAAGCCGACCAGATGTGAGACTGAGGCCAGCGAATGTGCCCACGCATACATTATACCCACCCGTTTCAGTGCTTCTGCTTACGGCGCCATTGCCAGCACCATATCCAACGAATGTGTTTTGATCGTCGCCCGGAGATGTTCCGCCCGCTATATTACCAATCAAGACGGCATAGCTTCCCGTCCACGAAGAAGACCCCGCGCCGCCTGCGAAGAAATCGCTCGATCTACCATAATTAGTAATGAACGTACTCCATGCCGGCGTTGCGCTTACCGAGCCTGTTCCAGTCTGCGAGAGAAACTCGA
>JAGWKM010000291.1 GCA_028865305.1 Patescibacteria group bacterium
CTTTGCGAGGGCGGTAGCGTCAGCTTGCGTACTGAGACCTTGAACCTGCATCAGATGCGTAAGCGCGGTCGCGTGTGCGCTCATGACCTCCGCAGCCTCGGGGATGTTCGCCAGCGTTTTATTGAATCCGTCAAAAGCTTTCGCGGCGAAGGGTTCGATTTTCTGCTCGGGAACCCCGTGCAATTCCGCGCGCTGCCTTGCCGTCATGGCCGAGGCCGACAGCAGCGCTGGCGCAAGCGAGGCAGCACGCGGATCGGAAAAGAGAAGCGCCGCAGTAAACTGGTCTCCGTTTATGACTTTTTTCTCCAGCAATTCTCGGCTTATTCCTGGCCAGAAGTGGCCAGTTAGGTTTGCTGCGTCGGACAGAGTTTTTGCCGCCACTGCCGCTCCGGTTCCGCTTTCGTTGATGGCATGCATAGCCGTTGCAATCCCGGAAGTCATTTCCGGTGTCAAAACGCGCGGGGCAACACCAGGATAGAGGTGCCGCTGCAAAGCTGACGAATAGGATGCATATCGGTCGAAATTGGCCGCTGTTGGATTCTGGTCGAAAGTCTGCTTATAGGCGTTAACTGTTTCATTGTGAGCGATTAGGAAACTTGCCTGGTTGCCGGATACAAAAGCTTTGTCGCGTTCGGCAAAGAATTGTTGCGCCGCCTTGTGAGCCGCAGTTGCCGCGCCCACGTTTTCAGGCATCGCGAAACGCAAATCCGTTTGCCGCTGCGCCAGATAGGCAGCTTCTTGGTCTCTCGGAACGGCACCGGCATCGTGACTGACTGTATAGAACGCCAGCGCCTCGTTCCGCTTGTCGGCCGCTTCCTGTTTGGCTACAATCGTTTCTTCCGGAGTTTTCTCCTGAAGCATTTGAATCCCGGCATCGATCTGGCGGGTATCTCCCGTCAGCTTCGCCTGTTCCAGCATATCCGGAAGACGGCTCTTGAAAATTTGCGACTCGGCTACTTCTTGAGTGCCGTGAGCGCCGGCAATCACGCCAAGTAATTGAGCGCGCTTTTTAGGGTCCAGGTTATCTGTAAAAATCGGATCGTTCAACTGCTTTTCTAGCTGAGCCGCCATGCCGGTGTTGAATGACGGATTTTTGATCGCCTGTGTTACAAGGCTTTCGGCCGTTGCCTCGACGATCTGCTGTCTCGAATTCTGGGCTAGCTTCACCCCCTCTTCTCCCGAAACACGTCCTTCAGAAGATTTTACAAATGAAGCAATACCGGCGTCAGACATGCGCAAGAGCCCGGGCAATGAAGCGGGATCGGTCAC
>JAGWKM010000292.1 GCA_028865305.1 Patescibacteria group bacterium
AGATTTGTGGGGTTGTGTGTCGCATGGTTCTATTATACAGACTATCGTCCGCGTGTCAAACGAAAAACAACACAAAATAACAAGATTTCCGAAAATCGCTGAAAACTGCGGTAAAACGCGGGGATTTTTTCAGCCGGCGCGCATCGACTTTGCTATTTTCAGCACTGCATCCCGCTGCTCTGCCCGCATGCGCCGGAACGCCGCGAGCATCTGAAATTCCGCAGAATCCCGGTCTTTGCGCTCCTGGTCCGTCAGGAGCGCATCCGGTACATCGAGCTTTTCAGATGCCGATTGCAGGATTTCTCCGTGTCACAGAACGGATCCGGGCGGCGTCAGGCGTGGCGGCAGTCACTCCGCAGATGGTGCGTGTGCTCTCGGCCCGACAGTATGAGCGGGCGCCGTCTGCGGTCGTTTTCGGGTTGCATTTGTCCCGGCAACAAATAGAATAAGGAGCGTCAGGTGATCCTGCAAGCGAAAGAGCCGATGTACACAACGCCAGAAGCCGCCGCATTTCTAAAGCTGTCAGAGCACACGGTGCGCAAATACGTGCAGCGCGGGCTTCTCACTCCCACTCGCAGCATTGGCAACGCCTACATCTTCCTTGAATCCGAATTGCGCCGCTACAAAAAGCACAAGCGGCCACGCGGAAATCCCATGTTTTCTGCGGTGAATTAGCGATTTCGGAAATTCCGATTATTTTTGTGGAATTCAGTATTGCAATTGTACCAATAGCCTAGTAAGTTACCCGCACTGACGACGTGACAATCGTCAGTGAAACGAGATTGACAATGCGATTCTGGTGGCCCTCTTAGCCACGACCAATCGCGAGAAGCGTTGAGTCCCTTCCGTTCGCGCCAGCATCCACGTAGGCGTGCCGGCCCGCTCGCCACTGCTGCGATTGCTGGCGCGAACCGAGGGGACTGAGGATCGGCAAAACGTGTGGAAACGACTCCCCACGGCAACGGACGCGATTCAGTGAACACGAGGGTTCGGGCAATCATCGGTTTGTGTGGCACGGCTGGGCGAGGCGGGGCCTGGCGCGGCGCGGCGAGGCAGGGCAAGGTTTATTTCGATAACACACGTTTGGAGCGCGGCAGGAAGTCGCGTGCGGCAGGGATGGCGTTCCCCTGCGCTGGAGGACCGGCGCAGGCATTTTCACATAACCGAAAGGAAGCATGATGCCAGTTGTCACCGAAACACTGAGGCTCGACACGATCAAGGACATCGACCCGCGCGTGGAAGGCGTGTTCCAGTATCACGTCGATCGCG
>JAGWKM010000293.1 GCA_028865305.1 Patescibacteria group bacterium
CTTGCAACAGCCGCTTTTGATCGAGAACTCCATTTCGCAAACTACCAACTGTTGCATAAAAGCATCAACGCCCAAGGGCATGGCAAACCCATTCGCCATCCAACGCCATTCCGGCCGCATTCCCGTGTTCACCTTCAATTGGCGCGACGATCCGCGCAAGGACCAGGCGTGGTATGACAAGATGAAGGAAAAGAAAGACCCTGTGACCGTGGCGCAGGAAATCGATTGCGACTATTCCGCGTCGGTTGAGGGTGTGCTTATCCCATCTGATTGGGTACAGTCATGCATTGATGCCTTGCAGAGGCTCGGAATCGACGCCAGCGGCGTTAAATCGGCCGCGCTGGACGTTGCGGACGAAGGCAAGGATAAGAACGCCTTCGCGGCCCGCTATGGCGTTTCCTTGACCTATCTAGAGGAGTGGAGCGGCGTAGGATCAAGCATTTTCAAGACCACGGAAAAAACCTTCATGCTGTGCGATGCATTCGGCTGCAAAACGTTTCAGTTTGACAGCGACGGCCTGGGCGCCGCCGTGCGCGGGGATTCGGAGGTTATCAACGAGCGCGATGATAGGAAAGGCGCACAACGTGAGGCAATACCTTTTCGCGGCTCGGAGTCGCCCGTCAACAAGGATGCGGAATACCTCAAGTCTGACAAGGCGGACAAGGACGAAAGGCCGCGCACCAACGGGGATTTGTTCGCCAACCGCAAGGCGCAAGGCTGGTGGGCGCTGCGGCGCCGGATCGAGATTACCCACTGGGCCATAACGGAAGGGCGCCCATATGACCAGGATGACATCCTATCCATACCCAAGGACTTGCCGAATCGTGACAAGCTGGTATCCGAGCTATCCCAGCCAACCTACACGATAAACAACGCAGGCAAAATCCTGGTCAATAAGCAGCCAGACGGCATGCCATCACCGAACCTGGCGGATGCTGTGATGATCCTACTTGCGCCTCAGGAGGTTGTTTCTAAGGGCTGGTTTTCGATGTAATCAGGGTTCGCCTGATGTGATTTGGGTAATCACATATTTCATCGTTTTTTGCTTTGCTGTGCACTTGCCAAAAAAGGAGGAAAGGCGGCATGAAAACTTTGCCCCGTACAGCATGCCGCTCAATTCGATTTTGTCGAACACGGCATTCCCTATTGCCAGTTTTCCGGCCTCGGAAAAAACGGTTAGGCTTGATTCGTCAACTTCAATTTCGATTTTCATGGTTCATCCGATGTTGATAGGATCAATCCGAATCGTTGGAACAAGGTAAT
>JAGWKM010000294.1 GCA_028865305.1 Patescibacteria group bacterium
CGGCGTGGGCGGAGCCGGAAAATCATCGCTTATAGACGAGCTGGTGAGGCGCTATCTGACGGATTTCGGACCGGAAAAGTCCGTACGGGCTGATAAGGGAGAAGGAAAAACCATAGCCATACTTTGCGTTGACCCGTCGAAACGCAAAACCGGCGGCGCCCTTTTGGGCGACCGCATACGCATGAACTCTATTTCCAATCCGCGTGTATATATGCGCTCCCTTGCCACCAGGCAAAGCCACCTCGCCCTGTCGCAAAGCATCAGCAAGGCCGTGGCCATTCTGAAAGCCGCCGGATTTGATATGATTTTGCTTGAAACATCAGGTATAGGCCAGTCGGATACCGAGATAGTGGACATATCCGACGTATCGCTCTATGTAATGACACCGGAGTACGGAGCCGCAACCCAGCTTGAGAAAATAGACATGCTCGATTTCGCCGACGTAATAGCCATCAACAAATTTGATAAACGCGGCGCCTCCGATGCCTTGCGCGATGTAAAGAAGCAATACCGGCGAAACCATTCAAAATTCGATGCCGACGACCGTTCACTGCCTGTTTTCGGAACCATAGCATCGCAATTTAACGATCCGGGAATGAATGCACTTTACAAGTGTGTGATGGACACCATAGCCGGCAAAACCGGTGCCGCCCTGCATTCTTCACTCAAACGTAGCGGCGAACAATCGGAGAAAGTGTACATCATACCGCCCGACCGGGTGCGATACCTGTCGGAAATAACGGATAACAACCGGAAATACGACCAGTGGGCCGAAGCCCAGTCGGAAGCTGCCGAAAAGCTGTATGCAATAGATATGGTTGATAAGCTATTGGCGAAAAGCCGTGGAAAAGCATCGGCAAATAATGACATGGCAAAGCAGAAAAAAGAACATGAGGAAATGCTCTCACCTGAAAACATAAAGGCGCTGAAAGAATGGGACGAAAAAATTAAAGCCTATACCGGCGACTACTTTGTATATAACGTGCGCGGCAAAGAAATTAAGGTGAAAACCCACTCCGAATCCCTGTCACGCATACCGGTTCCTAAGATTGCAGTGCCCCCGTATAAGTCGTGGGGCGAGCGGCTGCGCTGGCTGTTGCAGGAGAACTACCCGGGCAGCTTTCCGTTCACAGCAGGCGTGTACCCCTTTAAGCGCACCGAAGAAGACCCTACCCGTATGTTCGCCGGCGAAGGCGGTCCGGAACGAACCAACAAACGCTTTCATTATGTAAGCAAAGGCATGCCCGCCAAAAGGCTGTCC
>JAGWKM010000295.1 GCA_028865305.1 Patescibacteria group bacterium
CGTTCCTAAAAATGACGGGCGATGCGTTCCGGTTAGGTATGCCAACTGGTGCCTGTTCTTTCGGCCGATAAATGAGCCGCACGAGGTTTTCGTAAAGCATCGTCCATCGCTTGGATTCATTGGTAGTTCAATCCGCATTGAAGGCGTCGGCGACTTCCGCACGACCGCCATCGACCTGCGGCGGGTGGATACGATCAACAGCAAGCGGCATGGCGAAGTTTTGCGAGCCGGTTACCCGCTCGGCTATGACTCGAAGACGCTGGACGAAAATCTATGCGACACGTTCAAGCGACGCTACCTCGCCGACAACCCCGGCGCGGCCTGGGGCGATTGGGCGTGGTTCATTACTGCGGAAAGGATTGAGCAATGAAATTCAGAAAGAAACCAATAACGATTGAGGCAGTTCAATGGACCGGAGACAACGCAAGCGACGTGCTACGGTTCATGTCTCCAGATGTCGAGGTTGAGGCTGAGGCCACGATTAAAACCATCAAGACACTGGAAGGGGACATGCACGTATCCAAGGGCGATTGGATCATCCGGGGCGTCAAAGGCGAGCTTTACCCATGCAAGCCAGATATCTTCGCGGCGACTTATGAGAACGCCGATACGCCGACCGCCTTGGACTTTCTGCTGCGATGTTCAAAAGAGAACGGAAGAATCGTTTCCAGCGGCGACTTGACGCATCATCAAATTGTCGATCGTCAGGCGCATCGGTGTTTTTTCGTCGAACCAGGCGGCGGTCTGGGCTGGGCAATCCTGCCGTGGGATTTGACGACAGACAAGGACCGCAAACGCGAGGCGGATTACTTTTCACGCAACGATATGATGAGATGACCGATGCTGGCCCCAGAACAACGCGCGGAAGGGCGGCGGCATCAATTTAGTCTGCGAAACATGCAAAATTACCGAGAGAGCGAGGAAGCATCCCCGATTGCGGATGTCATGCTGACAGGAATTGGCAAGGGGCAGAAATTTGCGGCCGAGACGATTCGCAAGCTCGCCGCAGCCCGCAGCGCGAACCTGAACGAGAAACCATGACGCCCGACGAAATTCTCGACGACTACTGCCGCGAAATGGAGTGGCCGATTCCGCCGGAGGGCAGTAAAAGGCGGAAAATAATAATGCGAGGCGTGATCGAAGCGGCCTTGGCCGATAAGCCATCGATCGCCAGCGGCGCGGAATTGATTGATTGGATGTTTGGCGAGGAACCCTAACCGGCCGATTGGCCAAGGAAAGGCGCGACCCGCAGACG
>JAGWKM010000296.1 GCA_028865305.1 Patescibacteria group bacterium
AAGACAGAACTCCGGACATGCGGAGCTTCTGTCTGTTTCAAAAGAACCGTCGGCAGGTTTGCGCCATGGCGCGATCGTCGATCTTCCCGAGGCGGCGCAGGCGATTCGCCGCGCGCTCGCGCCCGCGGTCAAAATTTCGAAGGCGGCGCTCAAAAATATTTATATAAGCATAGGAACGACACAGGCAAAGATGCAATCGTCACGCGGCATCGTTGCGGTTTCAAGCGCGGATACGCAAATCTATCCGGCGGACGTGGATCGTGCGGTTCGGGCAAGCCAGGCGGTTAATCTGCCGCAGAACCGCATGATTGTGCATACCCTGACAAAGGAATTTGTGGTTGACGGCATGGGCGACATCAGCGACCCACTTGGTCTTTCGGGGAGTCGCCTTGAAGTGCAAAGTCTTATTATTGACGCTTTTTCCCCGCACGTGAAAGGATTGATACATGCAGTGGAACTTGCCGGAGGAGAGGTGGATGGCCTGGTGTTCGCGCCGCTTGTCGCCGCGCGCGGGGCTTTGAGCAGAAAACAAAAAGAACTCGGGACGGCGATCGTTGATATCGGATTCGGCACGACAGGCCTTGCCGTTTATGAAGAAAACAAGCTTGTCCTTGCGACGAAATTCCCGGTGGGGGCGGATCATGTTTCAAAAGATATTGCGGTCGGACTCAAGATACCGGTGGATGCCGCCGAAAATATCAAGCTTCATTACGGTTGCGCGCTTGCGAAAGAAGTGGGGGCGAAGGATTCCATAGAACTCAAAAAATTCATTTCCGAGGCGAAGGGATCGGTGTCGCTGCGTTTCATAGCGGAAATAATAGAATCGCGTCTTGAAGAAATTTTCGATTTCGTTAACGGCGAACTGAGGATTGCCGGAAAATATGGCAGTTTGCCGGGCGGGATTGTTCTCGTCGGCGGCGGTGCGAAATTGCCGGGGCTTGCCGATCTTGTGAAGCAGGAAGTGAAACTGTCTTCGCAGATAGGATGTTCCATCGCCGATGAATGGCAGAATGACGGTGGAGCGTTCAAGGAATCGCTTGAAGATCCGGAATTGGTGAATGCGTTCGGGCTCGCGCTGTGGGGAATCTATGGCGAGAAATCGGCCCATGCGGAATCATTATCGTCCGGCTTCAGCGGCATGCATGGAATAAAGAAGTTTATCCGCTATTTCATGCCGTAGGAGCGCAGAATTTTTTGTCGTCCTCGCGAAGGCAAGGATCCATGCTTTTTCGTCTGAGACGGATATGTCAACTG